>JBAYLJ010000124.1:0-4116 GCA_041664145.1 Candidatus Omnitrophota bacterium
ATTTATTTTAGAAGTGGTATAATTTTCAAATTCTACAAGACAGGGACCCATCTAGTTAAATTAATGACCATTTATATATAAAAGGAAAGAGGTATTAACATGGCAAGAAAACAGATTATGATGGACGGCAATGAGGCAGCAGCGCATGTCGCTTTTAAGGTTAGCGAAGTCATCGCGATTTATCCAATTACACCATCTTCAAATATGGGGGAATGGGCTGATGCCTGGGCTGCTAAGAATGTAAAGAATGTTTGGGGAACAACTCCGCTCGTTCAAGAGATGCAAAGCGAAGGTGGCGCTGCTGGGGCAGTTCACGGCGCTCTTCAGCGAGGAGCCTTGACAACCACGTTTACGGCCTCCCAAGGATTACTTTTAATGATCCCTAACATGTTTAAGATTTCCGGTGAACTTACTCCTACTGTTTTTCATATTGCAGCCCGCACCCTTGCGACCCATGCCCTTTCAATCTTTGGTGATCATTCCGATGTTATGGCTGCTCGCTCAACAGGCTTTGCGCTTTTATCTTCAAACTCTGTCCAAGAGGTTATGGATCTGGCACTTATTTCTCATGCGGCAACCCTAGAAGCAAGGATTCCTTTCTTGCATTTCTTCGATGGTTTTAGAACGTCCCACGAGCTTGCTAAAATTGAGCTTTTAACTGATGAAGATATTAAATCGATGATTAGCGATGACCTTGTTTTTGCTCATCGCGCACGCGCTTTGTCACCGGACAAGCCTGTTCTACGCGGAACAGCACAAAATCCGGATGTCTTCTTTCAGGCCAGGGAAATTGTGAATGGCTATTATGATAAATGTCCTGACATTGTTCAAAAGACCATGGACAAGTTTGCACAACTCACAGGACGACAATATAAGCTTTTTGAATATGTTGGTGCTCCGGATGCTGAGAGGGTTGTTGTTGTCATGGGTTCTGGCACCGAAGTTTGCCGTGAAACGGCTGAGCATTTAATGAAAAAAGGCGAAAAGGTCGGTGTTTTAAATGTGCGTCTTTATCGCCCTTTTGCCGTTCAAGCTTTTGTTGATGCGTTGCCTAAAACAACGAAAACAATTGCTGTTTTAGACCGCGCCAAAGAACCTGGTGCTGGCGGAGAGCCGCTTTATTTAGACGTTGTTTACGCGCTCGCGGAAAAAGGCGTTAAAAAGTTTTCCATGCTCCCTAAGATCATTGGCGGACGCTATGGTCTTTCATCAAAAGAATTTACACCGGCTATGGCTAAAGGCCTTTTTGATGAGATGTCCAAAAAAGAGCCAAAAAATCATTTCACGCTTGGTATTAATGAAGACGTGACCCATACGTCCATTGACTTTGACGCCTCATTTTCAACGGAAAATCCTAAGAGTGTGCGAGCTGTTTTTTACGGCCTGGGATCTGATGGAACCGTTGGTGCAAACCATAACTCGATCAAGATTATCGGGGAAAATACGCCGAATTATGCACAAGGATATTTTGTTTATGATTCAAAGAAGTCTGGGAGCATGACGGTTTCGCATTTACGTTTTGGCCCTGAGCCTATTCACGCACCTTATTTGATCACGCGGGCAAGCTTTTTGGCGTGTCATCAATTTGTTTTCTTGGAGAAATATGATATTTTACGACATGTTGAAAATGGCGGTGTTTTTCTTTTAAATAGTTATTACAGCAAGGATGAAGTTTGGAATCAGCTCCCCAAGCAAGTCCAGAAGCAAATGATCGATAAAAAGCTGCAGTTTTACGTGATCGATGGTTACAAGGTCGCCGAAGCTAGCGGTATGGGCGGACGCGTCAATACGATCATGCAAACTTGCTTCTTTGCCATTTCTGGCGTTCTTCCCAGGGAGCAGGCGATTGCAGAAATCAAGAAATCAATCGAGAAGGCTTATGGGAAAAAAGGTGCGGATGTTGTAAAGATGAATTTTGCGGCTGTTGATAAGACACTTGAAAATCTTCACAAGATCGAATATCCCAGCAAAGTCACAAGCACCATTGATATGCCTCCGGTCGTTTCGGAAGAGGCTCCGGAATTCGTAAGAAAAGTTCTCGCCAAAATCATGGCTAATTGCGGGGATGAGCTTCCCACAAGTGCCTTTTCATGCGACGGAACTTTTCCAACGGCTACCACACAATGGGAAAAGCGTAATATCGCTTTGCAGATCCCTGTTTGGGAAAAAGACATTTGTATCCAGTGCGGCAAGTGTAGCGCTGTTTGTCCCCATGCCGTTATCCGTGCCAAGGCTTATGAGGCGAAGGCTCTTGCTGGAGCTCCGAGCACATTCAAGCATGTTCCCGCCAAAGATAAAGATTTGGCTGGTTTGGAGTTTACTCTTCAAATTGCGGCCGAAGATTGTACAGGCTGCGGTCTTTGCGTGACTACTTGTCCGGTTAAGGATAAACAAGATCCTAATAAAAAAGCGATCAATATGCATCCTCAACCTCCGTTAAGAGCTGAGGAGTCAAAAAATTGGGCATTCTTTAATAAGATCCCGCTCCTTGATCGATCTAAGGCAAAACCAACAATTCGCAGCACTCAATTTTTACAGCCATTGTTTGAATTTTCTGGTGCTTGCGGAGGTTGCGGTGAAACACCTTATATCAGAATGGTGAGCCAGCTTTTTGGTGATCGCATGGTCGTCGCGAATGCGACGGGATGTACATCGATCTACGGCGGCAATCTTCCGACAACTCCATGGGCTCAAAATACTGATGGCCGTGGTCCAGCGTGGTCGAATTCTTTATTTGAAGATAATGCTGAGTTTGGCCTTGGTTTCAGATTGGCCTTAAATAAACAAAAAGAATATGCCTGTGAGCTTGTGAAAAGACTCGAGGCAAAAATTGGCGGTGATTTGGCAAAGGCTATTATCGAGGCTAAGCAAATTGAAGAGCCTGATATTTATGAACAGCGAAAGCGCGTGGAGATTCTGAAAGAAAAGCTGAAAAGCGATCCTTCATCAGAAGCCAAGCAGCTTTTAAGTCTTGCAGATACGCTTGTTAAAAAGAGCGTTTGGATCATGGGTGGGGATGGCTGGGCGTATGATATCGGTTACGGCGGACTTGATCATGTTTTAGCATCAGGTTTTGATGTCAATGTTTTGGTTTTGGACACAGAAGTTTATTCCAATACCGGCGGGCAGATGTCCAAGTCAACGCCACGCGGGGCTGTGGCCAAATTTGCTGCATCAGGTAAACCAGCACCCAAGAAAGATCTTGCGCGTATGATCATGACATACGGCAATGTCTACGTGGCTAATGTCGCGCTCGGCGCGCGTGATGAACATACGGTTAAGGCGCTTTTAGAAGCCGAACATTATCCTGGGCCATCTTTGATTATTGCGTATTCCCATTGTATTGCGCATGGTATTAATATGGGCCGTGGATTGGATTATCAAAAAGATGCTGTGGCGTCTGGTTATTGGCCGCTCTTTAGATATAATCCACTTCTTAAGGATGAAGGTAAAAATCCTCTTGTGTTAGATTCTCAAGCTCCCAAGATTAGCTTTGAGGAGTATGCATTGAAGGAAACTCGCTTTAAGTCTTTGGCGGTAAGCGATCCTGAGCGATCAAAGATGCTTCTGCTCGCAGCGCAAAAGGATGTTGATGAGCGTTGGGCAGCTTATGAAGCGTTAGCTTCAGAAGCTTTTGCTCCCAAGAAGAAAGATTAAAAGTTCATTGGTAAGGCAGTGTGTTCAGGGCGCCTCTTGAGGTCAAGAGGCGCCCTTATTATTTCATTTTTTAAACCTTTTTCTTTTTTAAAAAAATGTTAAAATAACAACATGATTTTATCCGGAAATTTTTTTGATTATTTTATTGTTTTTGGCGCAGGCGTCTTAGTGAGCTTTAGCCCGTGCGTATATCCCTTGATGCCTATCACCGCAGGATTTATTGCCGGAGTTAACACTCATGGTACACGTTTGATGGGGCTTGTGATTTCTCTTGTTTATGTTTCTGGGCTTGCGGTTACTTATTCGGCTTTAGGCATTTTTGCTGTTATGACAGGTCGGCTTTTTGGACATTTGCAGACAAACCCTTTTCTTTTTCTTTTTGTTGCCTGCGTATTGGCTCTTTTTGGTCTTGTCATGCTGGAAGTCGTACCGTTTCCTCTTCTAGGAACTCAATTACAA
>JBAYLJ010000125.1:0-4109 GCA_041664145.1 Candidatus Omnitrophota bacterium
AGTGTCTGACCAAGCTCTCCATCGCCGCCAGAAGCAGAAACTCCTAAAACAACATCATGTTTATACTGAGCCTTTAAAGAACAGAGAGTCTTCAACATAATGGTGTCCGTGATCGGGGACTTGATATACTTTTCAGGGTGATTTCTTTTGTTTCCCTGTCTTCCTTTTATTATGGGATAAGGATATCGCGCAAAAATGTCTCCTCCCATATCCAGGCCGATCACTAAGACTTTTTTGTTGCCAATAAATCTATGATAGCTCGCTGAAAGAGCCTTGAACCCAACCCCAACATCCACTAAAATCAAATCAATATTCCAACGCTTCATGCTTGAAACAATGGCCCCCTCTTTAATAACAATTTCGATCTGGTGGCCATACTTATCAACCCTAACGAGGGAAACAATATTGGATTGTTCAATACGATAAAAATGCATGGCATGATTTGCCAGCGGGAGAGGGGTAATTTCCCCGGTATACTTATGCATAATGCCCATATTACAAATAGGCGTCGGCCCGCCATCTGGATTTTCTTCCCCTCTTTTTAAATTTGTTGTTATGACAGAGGTTTTTGTTTTTCTTTTACCATTTTTTCTGCGGAAAAGCGCGATCTCCCTTGCCAAGAAAGTAGCCCCTAAAACATCCCCACCCCCGCCTGCTGCAACAATGTGGATTTCATCATATTCATTCTCAAGGAGAACTTTATGCAATTGAGCATTCATATAAAAAGCTTTACTAAAATCTGAAGAGGCTGCAGCGGAAGCTTTGATCGCTGACGAAGAAACCTTTTTTTCATCGAGTTCATTTAACACAAACGCGGCGATTTTGTATTCAGGGGTCTTTGACTTAACTGTTCTTTGGAAGTGCTCAAAAAATTCTTTTGTTTTTTCAGCGCCCATTCCATCGACAAACCCTTGGACAAGAACTTCACGGATATTGTTTTCATTCTTTAGCGAATGATTTTTGGGGTCAACAAATTCTAGCCCTGCAGGAAATTTCGAGAAATCACAAAGATAGGCAAGCAGCCTGATGCCAAATTGGTGTATCGTGGCATCAATAGCTTGATCAAGATCGATAAAGAAAACGCCGTCATGACGATAGCTATAAATAAAATTCTGAGGTTTCGGGTCATCAATGATCATACCCTTACCGTCTTTAAATTCTTTATTTATTCTTAAGGTTCTCAGCCATGTTTTAGCAAGCAAAGAAACATTCTTGCGATAAACATAAATTTTATCTTCAGGATTGACGTTATCCAATGTAAAGCCGTGCAAGAATTCTCCGAACGTACAGCCGATAATTTGATATTCTCTAATATAGGCTAAGGCACTGTCCTTGACAGTACCCTGAAGCTGAGCGACAAATGTATCGATAGAATAATACTCGCGGATTTGCAAGGCGATGTCCGCATCGAGCGTGTGTAAGTTGTTAAAATACGCGACTTCACGGCGAGAAACGCCTTCGTTAGAGACATCTTGTCTCAGTTCATTTTTCTTAATAAACCTTAGGCCTAAAACCTGATAATTCATGTTGGTCGCAAACGCAATGCGATACACATATTTCAAAGCCCCTTCCCCGCCATAATTAATATCGAGGATCTTCCTGATCTCGATCTTTGAGATGTTCAATACATTGGAAAGGTATTTTTCAAACAATCCCTTGTTGTGCTGATAGATAAGATCAATAAATTGCGCGATAGCAGGGCTCGGCTGCTGATAACCGCTGCGTTTATAGTAAGCGTCAATAAGGCCGTTAATGTAGCTATCCGTAACAGAGGTAGGAACAATTTTATTCTCAAGCCTCTCCGCTCGTTTATGGAGCATATCGAAAAGGTTATTTCTAGAATCGCGGAAAGAGCTGATCCCGCCAAAAAATTCTGTTTCATCTGTATAGGCGCTGATCCATCCTCGCACCTCGTAGACATCGTGAACAAGAATCGCTGCCAGCATTTGAGGATCGTTCTTCAAGCTCTGATAAAGGCCTTTGGGAAGGTAGATCGCATGACGGCTTAAACCTGCATGAACAACCTGATAATGCTCTTTATCAAAAAAGCAGAACAAGAACGAAACGCTGCTGCGGGGATCAACAAGAACAATATTGAGCTCATCTTGCGCAAACCGAGCAAGATTCACATCTACGCTAGCGATAAAGTTTAGCGCGTGTTCAATATAGGTAGATTCTTCTAAGCGAACATCACGATAAGGCATATCCCCTTCAAGACTAATTTGCTGCTTTCCATAAACCCATTCTTTCCTTCCGCTCTTGATTGTCTCATTCACATCGCGATGAAAACGAACGCCTTTGGATTTGGCGATGTTAAGGCTGATATTGGAAGAAGCTAGCGAAGAAGAAGTTTTTTGTTCGTTTGATCCTATTGCTTTGTCAGTCGCACTGCCTTCAGTATCAGATTTCGAAGATGTCTTTGCCGCGCCACTCGCTAACGCAACCAACAAGCCAAAGAACACGGCAACGCCGATCATAAGCGGATAGAACGAAACAGATGAAGCATCTAAAGAATTAAGGAATAAGACAATAGCTGAGGAGGAAATCTTATCTATGTTATTTTTATCCTCTTCTATAATTAAATAAGAATTCCCTAAGCGCTCTGCCCAATATCCTGATCCAGGACAACCTGAAGCATAAGGTTCCCCGCACTGAGGATTGCCGTTAGCATCCATACAGCTGTGATACGGTTCGACGTAATATCTTCCTAATATCTCTGTTTCTTCAACAACTTCAAAACTTTTACCTGATCTATACAAAAAGACGGCTTCCATGAGAATGCCGTCTAAATCAGTACCTCTAATATCCCTGCTGACCTTACCTTCAATATTTTTATAAAAAACCTCTAAAAACTTCTCTAGCTTTGAAAGATTAACTTCGTCATTATTATCAACAAAGCGCTTCTTTAATTCTTTCTTATTTCGAAGAAAAGATTTTATGACCGACAATTGACCTTTTTCTGTACTATATAAATAATGTTTCTTTAAAAAATACTCTTCTCTCGTTTTTATTCCAAATTCTTGAATGAACTTATTGCGAATATTTATATCTCTTTTTTCTCCAATTTTTTCGAATATTGACTCTGTGGAAAACCAAAAGAATATTCCAAATGCTGACAAACCAACTAAATGAAGCATCAAAGCCCCTTCCCAGCCCTCCTGCCAAAGATTCCTGTAGCAATCTACAAACTGGCTATTGCAAGAAGAAAGCAATGTTACAATCACAAAAAGTAAGGATATGTTTAAAAGCAATTGATAAGTCTTCAAAGAAGATGAGCTTATCGGTCCGCCCTGACCATGCGTTAAATTAATATCTCTTTGACTTTTCTGACAGCTCAAGAATCGATAAGGAGCAAGCTTTATCTTCGCAAACGAATTAATTTCTTTTATTTTTATTTCGAATTCTTTATCTTTAGAAAAAATTGCTTTTTTAAGAGATCCATACTCTAAAATAGCTTGATTAATTTCCTGCGCTATCTCAAAAGCTCCCCAATCGTATGCCAAAGCAAGCGTAAGTTCACTCTCTAAAATGTCCCCAGCTTTTGTTTTTAGCTGTTGCGCTATTTCGGAAGGAATATTAAAAAGAATTCCAAAAATATGCGGAGTAAATCCTAAAATTCTATCTGCTGTTTCGATGGAAGCAGGACCTATGCTAGGCCTTTTAAAACTTGCTTTATAAAATATTTGATAAATTATTTTAAACGCCTTTTTGGACGAGGGGATTGCAGGACTATTTTTCCATTTACAATCTTTAAGAACAAGAAGCCACCGATTATATTCAGCTTCCGAAAGAAGCCCTTCTCTTTTCACATATGATAAAATACGCTGACAATAATTTTCGAACAATTCGTTTTCTACAATCAATTCTCTTCTCTGAGCATTTTTAAATTCTTTAATCCAAAAGAAAAATATTTTTCCCCAAGCTAAAGGAACGAAAAACATAATTTCTTTAAGAGAAATAACATATAAAGCTACTTTGCTCCATAGCGTTTTAGAAGCGATGATCATTCTTACTAAACAAAAAGCTAAGAAAATATTAAGAATAACAGGAAGTCCATATGTACCAAACCATCCTATTGCAGAAAGAATGTTAGAGTAAGCAAAAATAAC
>JBAYLJ010000126.1:0-4100 GCA_041664145.1 Candidatus Omnitrophota bacterium
CATGAGCGACGATGGCATCCTAAGATGTGGCCTTTTATCCTGCGCGATTATTTTGCTCTTTCAGAGAAGCTCATGCAGGAAAAAGTTGATCTGATCATCTGGCCTGAATCTGCCTATCCTGGATATTACGGGGAAGATCCTGAGAATGTAAGAGAGTTTAAGGCCTTTCTCCTTAAGGCAGAAATGCCGCACGTGATCGGCATGATCACCAAAGAGGGAGAAAATTATTTTAATTCTGCTGTGCTTTTTTCTGCTGGGAAGCCAGAAGCAGCTTACCACAAGATCCACCTTGTTTTGTTTGGCGAGTTCATCCCGATGAGAAAACAGTTCCCGTTCTTGGCCTCGCTTGTTCCCATTGATGATTTTACCAGAGGCAAGGAGCGTGTCCTTTTTAAAGCCCCATCAAGCCAAGATGCCAACAAGCCGTTCTTTTACTCGGTTCTTATTTGTTTTGAAGATACCGTGCCTGATCTGGTCAGGGGGTTCGTTAAAAGCGGGGCCAACCTTTTGATCGACATGAGCAATGATGCGTGGTTTGGGGACAGCAAAGAGCCTTTTTTGCATTTGCAGTCCGCGGTGTTCCGCAGCATTGAAAACCGTAGATTTCTTGTGCGCTGCGGCAATGTAGGTGTGAGCTGCTTTATTGACCCCTGTGGCCGCATCCTCAATGCGGTTAAAAATACGTTAGGAAAAATGACCTATGTCGACGGTGTTGCAGCGCAAGAGATTTCCTTTGCCAGCGACAGGACTCTGTACACAAAATTTGGAGATTTTTTTGCATATTTTTGTATTAGCGGTATACTAGTAGGTGTTATTTTGCATACAACCAATTATCAAAGAAGGAGAGGGTCAAAATGAACAAGAAGTCTATGTTGCAAACAGTCTTTTTGTGGTGTGAGATCGTCGTTTCGGCAAGGTTTTTGTTATTTAGCGTTCCTGTCATCAGCTCTGATCTTATCAACAAGGGTGGACTTTTAGCAAAGGCACCTATGCTTTCTGTTCTAAGTCTTTTAGCTATTCTTTATCTTATTGCAGGTTTTGTAGGGTTATATAATCGCCCTACAACAAAGTTTTTGCATCTCGCGGCCGGGTTAGCGACATTGATCATTGCGCTGATGCTCACATCAACGGGTGTTTCGCAATGTGCCGTTAAGCCAGACCTTCTTCCCTTAGGGCTTGGCCTTTTCGCGATCGTCGTGATCTACCTTTTTATTTTTAAATTCAAAGCAAAAGAGGCTTAAAAATAAGGAGTGCTTTTGATGCCCAAAACGATTTTAGTTATTGATGATGACAAGGGCTTAATTAAGATGCTTGAAACCGGATTAGGCGCACAAGGCTATAATGTTTTTTCGGCCAATACAGGAGAAGGCGGGTTGCAGATCGCTCAGAATAAGCCTGTTGACCTGATCCTTCTTGATGTTATTTTGCCAGGGCTTAAGGGCCGGCAGGTGTGCGCAAAATTAAAAGAGAATGAAAAGACAAAGCATGTTCCCGTTGTTTTTTTAACAGCAAAAAATTCTCCGGATGATATCAAGGCAGAGCTCGCCGTGGGTGCGATTGCGCATATCACAAAACCGATCGATTTGCATGAACTCATCGCAAAAGTCCATGAGATCCTTCCGGGATAGTTAAAAGGATCGCCATGGATATACAATCTGTCAAAGTCAGCAAACCAGACGATATCAATATTATAATCGGGCAGTCTCATTTTATTAAGACGGTTGAAGACCTTTATGAAGTGATCGTTGCTGCGGTGCCGGGGGTCAAGTTTGGCGTTGCTTTTTGTGAAGCCTCGGGAGCGTGCAAGATCCGCGTGGAAGGCAATGATACGGCGATGAAGGATATTGCAACGGAAAATGCCAAGCGTATTGCCGCAGGGCATGTGTTCGTTGTGGCCCTTACGCAAGGGTTTCCGATCAATGTTTTGAATCAGATCAAGGGCCTCCAGGATGTATGCTCGATCTTTGCTGCGACGGCAAATTCCCTTGAGGTGATCGTGGCCGACAATGGCCAAGGCCGCGGGATCTTAGGCGTGATCGACGGCTTAAGCCCAAAAGGTGTTGAAGATAGCGCTGACGTTGAATGGCGAAAGTCTTTGCTAAGAAAGATCGGATATAAAAGGTAATTCTCGGTATCAGCTCATGACCTTAAATGATCGAATAAAAAAAATAAAAAGGGCGATCGCGCGACATGCGCTTTATGCCACAAGCTTTATCTTGGTGCGGCTTCCGTACTCACTCGTGCGGGCCATCATAGGATTTTTTACAACCCTTGGGCTTTTGTGCGTAGTTCGTCAAAAGAAAATTGCTAAAGAAAGTTTAACCATCGCCTTTGGCGGTGAAAAAAGTCCCCAAGAGGTTAGCAAAATCTTTAAAAACTGTTTTGTTAATTTAGGTAAGGGGATGATCGAGCTTATTTATTTTATGGCGCATCCTAAGATGATCACAGAAAATGTTTCCTTTGAGGGCAAAGAGTATTTAGATCAGGCGATGGCTCAGGGTAAAGGGGTGATCATTGTGAGCGCGCATTTTGGTAATTTTCCTTTGATGCTTCTTCGGCTTGCGCAAGAAGGTTACCCTGTCAATGCGATCATTCGTCGAACACGTGATGAAAAAATTGAAGAATATTTTCAGCAGCAACGCAGTAGTCTAGGATTAAAGACCCTTTATAGCCATCCGCGTCAAGAATGCGTGATGCAGTCGATCAAGGCGCTGCGTAACAATGAGCTTGTTTTTATTCCTTTAGATCAGAATTTTGGAAGCGGAGCAGGCGTCTTCGTTGATTTTTTTGGGGAAAAGGCTGCTACCGCGACGGGGCCTGTGGTGTTTGCCCTACGGGCTGGGTCGCCGATCGTTCCGATGTTCATTGTCCGCGAGGCGAACGACACCCATCGCATTATTGTTGAACCGGCGATGAGCATAGAAAAACAGCTGGACGAAAAACAAACCATCGCGCATAATGTAGCGCGCATTACGCGCATTATTGAACAATATATTCGTCGTTATCCTCAAGAATGGGGCTGGATGCATCGACGATGGAAGAGTCGTCCGAAACAAGAGAGTTGCCATGAGAAAGATATTACTGGGACTAACGGGGCTTGCTGCGCTCATAGCCGGCCTTAGCCTGATCTTACGATTCTGGCCAGACACCGTTGTGTTGTTTAGGGGAGTGGTTGGAATATTTATTGCGATCACGGGATTGGTCATGATGACTATTGCTCGTGATTAACGTTATTGAAAGGAGATCCAATGGGAAAACGATTACGAAGAGGAAAATTAAGCTGGCGTTCTAAAAAAGCCAGACATGGAAAAAGTCCAAGCAAAGGACATTAATCATTTAATGTAACAAAGAAAAAGAAAGGGAGGAGAGGACATGAACTTATTAAATTTTGTACCATTATGCGCTCTTTCCGCTTTGGCATTTTCTCTATATCTTGCGGTCAACATCATGAAGAAAGATGAAGGCACGGATAAGATGAAGGAAATTGCTAACGCGGTCAAAGAAGGGGCCCAGGCGTATCTATCAAGCCAGTATAAGATCGTTGCCATAGTGTTTGCCGTGGTCTTTGCGATCCTTCTTGTATTAGCTTTTCAAGGGTATTTGACATTTTTTGTTCCGTTTGCTTTTCTTTCAGGCGGTTTTTTCTCTGGACTTTGCGGCTATTGCGGGATGAATATTGCCACGAGCGCTTCATCACGTACGGCGAGTGCTTGCCGAACAAGTCTTAGCGAAGGCCTTCGCATTGCTTTCTCATCAGGAAGTATTATGGGGCTTATCGTTGTTGGATTCGGCCTTTTGGATCTGAGCGTCTGGTATTTTTCTTTGGACTGGTATTATCATATGAATCCTCAAGCCATAGGCGTGGATAAAATTTCGACCATTGCCACAACGATGCTGACCTTTGGTATGGGGGCAAGCTTCCAGGCTCTTTTTGCAAGAGTCGGCGGCGGGATCTTTACTAAGGGTGCCGATGTCGGCGCTGACCTCGTTGGAAAAGTAGAAGCGGGTATTCCTGAAGATGATCCTCGTAATCCGGCAACCATTGCGGACAATGTCGGCGATAACGTAGGAGATGTCGCAGGGATGGGTGCTGATCTTTA
>JBAYLJ010000127.1:0-4100 GCA_041664145.1 Candidatus Omnitrophota bacterium
ACCTTCAGGATCGCGATAAAGGTTGTCAAATTCAACGACGACCTCTTTTTTAACAACAAGATCATTGATGAAATCATAGGCTGTTTGTTCAAAAGGAATAATAGGATCTTCTTGTTCGATAATAATGTTGTATTCGTTTCGAGGGAGATCTTTTCGTTTAGGCCGATCAATGGGGATGAGGCCAATGAGCTTAATTTTTCGGCCATCCACGAGGCGGAACGTCGCTGAATCAATCATGTTTTCAACAGTCCCTTTTGATTCTTCTTTGGAGGCTTGAAGCAAGGAGCTCTTGCCTTGAGCATAGACAAAAGAGGTTGCGGTAAATAAAAAATAAAGAAATAAAAAATTAATAACGATTTTCTTTTGCATAAGATTATTTAAATTTCTTTTCAATGGCTTTTTCGAATTCGCTAATTGCCTGTGAAATATCTTTTTTCTTTTCTTGGACACTTTCAAGTTTTTCTTGATTCTTTTTTATTTGCTCCTCGAGCTTTTCCTGCTTCTTGTCTATCAGGGCTTTCTCTTTTGCAAGATCATCATCAAAGCTTTCTTCGAGGGCCTCAAGGGCTCGCATTTCTTTGTCTAGCTCTTCCTGAGCACGTTCCGCTTTACGTTTAGCGCGGTCAATTTTTTCTTTAAGTTTTAGTTCCTCTTTGTTGATTTCTTCTTCTTTGTTGTTAAGGAATTCATTTAGCCTACGTTCCGCATCTGCTAAATTACCTTGGGCTTTTTGTTCTTTAAGACGTGCTTCGCTCATCTTTTCGACGTATTTATCAAGCTCTTTTTTTTCTTCGTCTGTTAATTTTTTTTGCCGTAATCGCCAGATGCCAACATCTTCGTTGAGC
Organism: Candidatus Omnitrophota bacterium; assembly: GCA_041664145.1. Lineage (GTDB taxonomy): Bacteria > Omnitrophota > Gorgyraeia > Zapsychrales > Aceulaceae > CALGLP01. Next base: position 846 of record JBAYLJ010000127.1, read on the forward strand.
CCTTCATCATAAAAGGAGCTATTTTGTTCTGCGTACCCAAGGCTGACCCGAGCTAGGATAGAGAACGCGGTGAGGGCGATGAGGAAAGAAATATTTTTTGTGTTCATTTTATATGGTGGCGGCGAGTGGATTTAAACCACTGACCGATCGGGTATGAGCCGAGTGCTCTATCAGGCTGAGCTACGCCGCCAAGGTTATGAATTCTACGTTATTCGTCTTTCGATAGCAAGCTTTTTTGTGAATGTCTTATAAGTGGTAAAAGATAATGTATAAGAAAAAAAGCATGATACCCGCTGCGATGATATAAAAATCATTGAAATAGAAAAAGTCCTTCACGCGCTCGCGAGAGGTATATTCGTAGTGTATATTTTCAGCGACAACGGAACCGGTACTTTTCATGCCAGCAATATCGGCGCGTTTAAAACGAATAAATTGGCCAGCGATGCGATAAGACAAAAGCTTTCCCTGTTCGGAAAGTTCCATGATCTTCTTTTCCGATACTTTGAGAATTTGTGCGGCTTCTCTTACAGAAATAAATTGGTCTGAGGTCATAATTTAACTTAATTAACCTTTTGCTTTTTCAAGCGCAATCCAGTGATCAATCTTTGCGCGTTCAAATTTCCAGTCATTTCCCTCTTTGATCCCAGGAAGAGTTCCTGTGTTCGCCATCTCTAAAACGGAAGGTGTATCAAGCTCTAGGTATCTTGCTGTTTCGTCGAGCGTGAGATGTTCATTGAACATTTGGCATTGGCCTTCAAAAATGGCTCCTTCGACAATATTGAGCTTGGGTGTTGATATGTTGCCAAAGAGTTCAGCGGAGGGCATGAGGACAAGCATTTTTGAGGCTAAAACATTGCCTTTCACTTTACCTGCAACAATAATATTCTCTCCAGTAATCTTAGCTTCTACGCTGGCTGTTTCACCGACGGTGAGAGTTCCTTTGGTTTGAAGCGCACCTGAGAAGATTCCATTGATGCGTAAATTGACAGGATCGCCAAAGGTGAGGGTCCCCTGCATTTCTGCATTGATCTCAATAACTTTTTCTTCCGGCTCATTTTTGTTTCGTTTATCTCTTAATCCCATGGGGCCATCCTCCTTAGCTTTACTCTTTGAAAAGTGTTTCAAGTTTTCTCTCAATGGAGCGTAAACCATAAAGAACCCAAAAGACAAAAAATGTGACAATGAGCGCGGCGGTCCAATATCCCGCACCAACAGCAATGCCAATGCATGAAACAACCCAAAGGCTTGCCGATGTTGTTAATCCTGTCACGTTGTCGCCGGAGCGAATAATGGTTCCTGCGCATAAGAACCCTATTCCTGTAACGATCGCGGCAATGATGCGCGTTGGGTCACCGAGATTAATATACCTATGTATATCAGAAACATAATATGAAGTCAACACGAGCAGTGTAGATCCTACGCCAATTAAGATATGTGTTCGCAATCCTGCGCCTTTATGGCGTAAATAACGTTCCGCCCCGATGATTCCTGACAGAAAAATGATCAGCGCTACCTTGACGAGGATTTCAATCATTTCATTGACGATGGGACCCATGGGCTTCCTCCTGGTTTTTATTTTTACTATTTTTGTAATGAAACCCTAATCCTGCAACCATGGCAGCGTTGTCCATGCACAGCGAGAGATCGGGGAAAAAAACATGTATCGCATGATTTTTTCCTTCACGGATGAGTGTTTCGCGCAACATGGAATTTGCAGCGACCCCTCCTCCGACAATGAGGTTTTTAATTTTTTTCTCTAGACAGACTTCAATCGTTTTTTTTGTGAGCGATCTGACAACGCTATGCTGAAAGCTGTAGGCGATCTTTTCAAGGGGAAGTTTTTTAACCGCTTTGTTACGTTTCGTAAAATAATAAACAGCGGTTTTAATCCCGCTAAAACTAAAGTCATGGCTGTTAGGCAAGGCGGCGCATGGAAATTTGATTTCTTCATTTTTTCCTTTGCGTGCTAAGCGATCGATCACCGGGCCGCCAGGATATCCAAGCCCTAAGATGCGTGCAACCTTGTCGTAAGCTTCCCCGGCTGCATCATCACGGGTTCGGCCGATGAGTTCAATGTTTTGAAAATCCTTAATAGCAAAAATGCTTGAATGCCCACCAGAGACGACGAGGCCAATAGCCGGAAGGCTTGTTTTGGGTGTCATTCTTGATGTGTTCTTAAATTGCAAAAAGTTTGCGTACAGATGAGCAGAAACATGATCGACTTCTATAAGGGGTATGCGAAGGCTGTAAGATAGCGCGCGGGCCACACAGATGCCAACAAGAAGTGATCCGATAAGCCCTGGCTGGATGGTTACTGCAATGGCGCTTAAGTCAGATAATTTTTTACCAGAAATGTTTAAGGCATCTTGAATGACAAGATTGATAAGCTCAAGCTGTTTGCGTGAGGCGATCTCCGGGATGATCCCTCCATATTTTTTATGCTGAGCAAGGCTTGTGGCAATGACATTGGCCAGGATGGTTTTCCCATCCTTGACAATAGAGGCGGCTGTTTCATCACAGGATGTTTCGATGCCTAAAATATACATAACGTTATTTTTCGTTTATGGTTTTGACGTGTTTGATCATTTCTCGAACGGTTAAAAAGACAAATCCTTTGTCTTTGAGTATGCGCGCTTGTTCTTTGATGACCGCAAGGGTCAAAGGCCTTGCATGGCCAATGCCGACGGCATAACCATTTCTTTCAGCAAGATGCGCCAGCTTGATAAATTCCCCTTCGATCATGTTGCGATCGGCAGTATTGTCGAGAAAGACATCGCGTTTGATAAACGGAAGTCCTAAGTTTTCGGCGACACTTTGACAGACGGATTTTTCTGAGACGTAACTATCAACAATAAAGAAGTTTTTTTCGTTAAAATAGGTAAAGATAATTTTAAGAAGATTTTTATTTTCTGTTGCCTTGGAACCCATATGATTGTTCATGCCTTGAGCAAAAGGGACAGTTGCCAAAGACTGGTCGATGATTTTTTTTATTTTATCTGCCGTCATTGACCCTTTAATGATGTAATCTTTGGGATACTTGTCGGCATTGTAGTGAGGCTCCATGGGGAGGTGTAGCATCACTTCTTTATGGTTTCTAGATGCACATTCCGCAATCGTTTTGCTAAACGGGAGTTTTGGTAAAACGGCAATGGCGACAGGAATATCAATGGTTTCAATAAATTCTTTAACGTTTTCGTTGTACCCCCAATCATCAATAATGATGGCGATAAATCCCCGTGTTGGTTTTTTTACTTC
>JBAYLJ010000128.1:0-4097 GCA_041664145.1 Candidatus Omnitrophota bacterium
GCGCAAGAAGGTTTGCCTCCTCAAAGGTAAACATCCCTGTGATCTCTGCGCTTCCCGATAAAATCGGTTCGCGGATATTAGGAGCGGACAAGACCTCTCCATCTAAGACGATGGCGAGTTGTCCATTGATATTTTCTTGTGTAATCGTGGCAAATTTTTTTGATCCTTCAGCATTTAAGGTAAGGGAAATACGGGGTTGGCCAAAACTTTGTTGATCAAAGTCAACGCGCGCATCAGAAACAGTTTCCCCGCTAAGGGCAGTTGTTTTCTGAATGAGGATGGGACGATTTTGTTCCCCTTTGATATATTTAAGTTCATAACCGGGATCAACCTCACCTCCGATAGCTTTGGTAAGCAAGGTAGGGTCACTACTAACGAGACGGAATTCAAGCTGGGCAACTTTTCCGATCATCGAAAGGGCTTTATCGCGATCCGTAACGCCAGGAAGCTGGACCAAGATTTGATTTTCCCCTTGAATTTGGATCGTTGTTTCCCCTACGCCAAGGCCATCGATACGATTGCGTAAAATCTCCATGGCACGCATGACCGCATCTTTTTTTGCATTTTCAGAAAGTTTTTCTGTCTGAACGCGCAAGATGAGATGCATCCCGCCTTTAAGATCGAGGCCGAGATTAATGCGTTTTTGCAAAGGAAAGGAAAACCAAAGGCAAGCGACCAAAACAGCGAAGATGATCAAAAAACGTTTTTTTAAGTCTCTCATAGGTAATCTTTCAGGTTAAGTTACTGAGCTTTTTTATCTATGCGCGCAACAGCGCTGCGATCAATTTCGATCTTTACATTCTCATCAATGCGAATAACAAGCGTTGTTTCTTTGATGTTGACGATGGTCCCATGGATGCCGCCACTTGTGACGATATCATCATTTTTCTTTAAAGCATTAAGCATTTTCTGAAATTCATTTTGTTTTTGTTTTTGAGGCTTGATCACGAGAAAATAAAAGATCGCAAAAATAAGAGCATAGGGAATCATCATGGCAAGCGGATTGATCGTATTTTCAGTACCCATAGTAATCCTTTTTAAGTAATGGTTAGATTAATTTAACTATTTCTTGTTGATTTTTTTAACAAGCGTTTTGACCGTATCACTCATGACGGCACCTTTTTTAATCCATTGACCAAGCTTTTCTTGATTGATGGAAAAAGAAGCAGGTTTTTTTGTGGGGTCATAATAGCCAAGGATTTCGAGCGTCTTCGAGTCTCGTGATTTTGGTTTTGCAATAACGATGACGCGATAGTTGGCTACTTTGTTAATTGATTTTCCAATACGTTGCATGCGAATACAGACTTCCATTGATTACTCCTCTTTCGTTATGTTAATAGTATCTAATATTATGTATATAGTAGCGTTTTTTAAAAATATTTCAATGGCTTTTATGAGAAATTGTTGTGAGCCATCTCGATAGCAGAAAGCTGCGCCTTGGCCTTATTTTTTGTTTCGAGATATTCTTTCTTTGGGTTGGAATCCGCAACGATCCCGGCTCCGGCCTGAAAATAGGCCTTTTTGTTCTTGATGACAATGGTGCGAATGGTAATACAGGTATCAAGATTTTTGGCAAACCCTAGGTAGCCTATAGCCCCGGCATAAGGACCGCGCGTAATAGGTTCAAGGCTATCAATAATTTCCATGGCACGGATTTTAGGCGCTCCAGAGACTGTTCCCGCGGGAAATGCCGCTTGAATGACATCGAAAAGATCTTTGTTTTTATCAAGGTTTCCTTTAACATTGCTCACGATGTGCATGACATGAGAATAATGTTCGATATTCATAAATTCAGATACCTTAACAGTTCCTTGTTTACAGACGCGGCCTAAATCATTTCGACCAAGGTCAACAAGCATGATATGTTCTGCCCTTTCCTTGGGATCGGATAAAAGTTCTTTGGCAAGACGAAAATCGTCTTTTTCATCTATCCCGCGTGGACGCGTTCCGGCAATAGGACGCGTTTCAACAATATTATTTTCGCAGCGCACAAGAAGCTCTGGTGAAGAACCCGCAATATAAATATCATCAAAATGCAAAAGATACATATAAGGCGAAGGATTAATTGTGCGCAAGGCTCGGTAGACATTAAAGGGATCCGTTGATATGTGAGTTTCGAAACGCTGCGATAAAACAACTTGAATAATATCTCCGGCGAGGATATTTTTTTTGGCTGAGACAACAGCCTGCTCAAATTGTTTTTCGGAGAAATTCGAAGATACTTTTAGTTTTATAGGTTTTGGATTTGCTTTCCTTATTTTTGGCTGAGGAACGATTCCTTGCAGAGAATAAATAGTTTTCTCAATATTCTTTTGAGCTTTTTTGTATGCTGAGCGTTTTTGCACGACAGAAGCATTGGTGGCAATTTCAACACAAGAAACAATCTTGATTTTATGGTTAAGATGGTCAAAAATAACAAGATCTTTGACAAGTGCTAAAATGATATCGTCAAGCTTTAGATCATCCTTGGGTTTGCTAGGAAGGTTTTCAAAGAAGCGTACCGTGTCGTAGCCGATGTAGCCGATAAATCCACCGCAAAATTTTGGCAGTCCTTTAATGCTCACAAAGGTGTACTTAGACATCATTTTTTTAACTTCATCAAGAGGTGTTTGAGAAATAATGCGTTTTTCAGTCTTTGTTTTTCCATTAGAAAATGTTATGACCTGCGCTTCTTTCCCTTTGCTTTTGAAGATAAGCTCAGGGTCTTTCGCGAGAAACGAATAGCGACAGACCTTTTCCCCGCCTTCGACAGATTCAAGCAAGATGGCGTATTTTGATTTGCTTGTAAGTTTTAAGTAGGCAGAAACAGGCGTTTCCAGGTCACCCAAAATTTCCTTGTAAACAGGAATAAGGTTACCTTTTTTTGTGAGCGCAAGAAATTCTTTTTCAGATGGATAGATCATGGCTATCCTTTAAGTGATCGATAGAAACAACTTTTTTTGCCCGTATGGCATGCGGCGCCAATTTGGCGTACCTTGATAAGGAGTGTATCCAAATCACAATCATAAGAAATAAGTTTTACGTATTGAAAATGTCCTGATGTCATTCCCTTGGTCCAAAATTCTTTGCGGGAGCGTGACCAAAAACAGGTGCGCCCATCGGTGATGGTTTTTTTAAGGGAGGCAAGGTTCATGTAGGCCATCATCAAAACATCTTTTGTTTTGTAGTCCTGCACGATCGCAGGGATAAGTCCGTCGCTGTTAAATCTTAATTTCTTAAGATTCTTTTTTGTAATAGTTACTGTTTCATTTGTCATGTTCGAACCTCAATGGATTTTGTTTTAAGAAACTTTTTAACGTTAGGGATAGGAATTTCTCCGTAATGAAAGATGGATGCGGCTAACGCAGCATCGGCCGATGTTTTTGTAAAGACATCAAAAAAGTGTTCAAGCTTTCCCGCCCCGCCAGAGGCGATGACAGGAATGGTCACGGCATTGCAGATGGCGCTGGTTAATTCAATATCATAGCCATCTTTTGTTCCATCTTTATCCATGCTTGTTAAAAGGATCTCTCCTGCGCCAAGATGTTCCCCTTCTTGGGCCCATAAGATCGCATCGCGTACCGTTGGCGTGCGGCCACCGTGGGTATAGACTTGCCAGCTATTTCCTTTTCGCTTGGCATCAATGGCAAGGACAATGCATTGGCTGCCAAACCTCTCTGCGGCCTCTGTAATCAAGCGCGGGTTCTCAACCGCGGAAGTGTTGATGGAGACTTTATCGGCTCCAGCGTTTAAAAGATCGCGGATATCGTCGACAGAATTGATCCCGCCGCCGACGGTTAAGGGCATGAAAACTTGTTCCGCGGTCATCCTGACGACATCGAGAAAGATCGGTCGTTTTTCATGGCTTGCGGTAATGTCAAGGAATACAATTTCATCCGCCTGTGCCTTGTCGTATGTCTTGGCGCATTCAACCGGGTCTCCGGCATCACGCAGCTGGACAAAATTGATCCCTTTGACCACGCGGCCATTTTTGACATCCAGGCATGGAATTATTCTTTTTTTAAGCATAAATCAATAGCATTCTTTAAATTTAATTTATTTTCGTACAGTGCTTTTCCTGTGATAACGCCGTAAAGATTTTTTGCCTTAAGCTTTAA
>JBAYLJ010000129.1:0-4093 GCA_041664145.1 Candidatus Omnitrophota bacterium
AAAAGACTTCTCGCCAGTTGGCTCCCCAATCTGCCACTGGCCCCATTGAAATTCCGCCTATCACATCATGAGAAAGCTGTGTCATCCACATGACGATCTTTCGCGCAAGATCATGATAGCGGTTCTTTCCCGTGATCGCATCATATTGTAACGCCGCAATCGCGATCCACGCATTAGGCCCTAAATGAACGGTTCCCTCAAGCCCTACCTGACCATCCTTTGTATAATAAAAATTGGCAAAGCCTAGGCCATTCCATTTGGACTGATAAAAATGAAGGATACGGGATGCTGCCGCATCATCTTTATTCAACAAAAAAGCAATCACGGCCAATGCCTGATCATAGGTTGAGGCTTGATACAAAAGCGCCTCGTCGGAAGTATTGGTAAAACTATTCACAAGGCCTGTCTGCTCCATTTGTTGCGATTTCAAATAACGATAGATCTTCTCTTTGCTGTAGACTTCCGCCCAAGAAGATTTTACATAAAATAGAAATCCGAAAACAAAAAAAATACTTATAAAAGAAATGATTTCTTTTTTCATCCTTGATGGCCTTATTTTTTAAAACTAAAATTCCTTTTCAGAAAAAACTTGAGCGGTAAATATTTCGATTATCGTGGAAGGATCTTTCCAGGCATCGGCAGACAAACCAGCTTTTTCAGAGCAAAGATAAGATAAAAATTGCTCTAAATTCCAACCCTGATCCGTCGCCACCTGCGGTAAAAAGAGGCCCTTGTTAAATGGCCCCTTGCTTACGATCACACCATGTATTCCCAATTCGATCTCTTTGGGATCACTAATACGCCACGGTTTTGACAAGACAGAGATTTCAAGATCCAATTGATCAAGCTCTTCAACGCTAACAGGCCGAAAACGCGGATCTTGTGTTGCCGAAGCGATGGCCATATCGCGCACCGTAAGGAACAACGGTCCACTACCAAAAATATTTCCAATACAGCCTCGAAGCTGACCATCTTTATGCAACGTTACGAACGCACCTTCTGTTTCTAAAAGACGCGGGTCTGTTTCTTTAAAATCCACAACCTTCCCTGTCTTGATATAAGCGTTGATTGTCTGTTGCGCAATGGCAAGCAGCCTTTTCTTCTCTTTAGCTGTCAAAAGAAGCGTTCGATCACTTTTCTCTTTTTTCTCTTCTCTGCTATCTCCTTCACCCTTAAAAAATACCGCGGAAAAATATCCGACCACCGCTTGCTTATCCCCTGTCACATCCCCTGAATCCGCATAATTTAAGATCTTAACACTTAAAGATCTTTCTTTCGCGTAAAGCAACCCAACGGTCGCAGGAGCAAATCCACACAATTCAACCCTTTGATCGTTACAATTTTGCCACAGCTCAACGGCATCTAAATTTCTTACAAAATCAATAGCCTTCCCATCCATGACCTTGGCAACCTTAGCGCTATGATAATGGGACATATCCGTGCTGATCACGAGAAGAACATCCTTGCGATCCGCAATAATCTTTTCTAATGCTTCTGCTAGCTGTTGGCAGGTTTGAAAAGTTGGCTGCCCCATAACAATGGGGACAATTTTAAAATTCTTAAATGTTTTTTGTAAAAAAGGAATCTGAACTTCCAGGGCATGCTCTTTTTCAAAGGCTTGAGGCGCGAAAGCGAATTCTTTGTTTTCGCCGATAAGCTTTTGAGCAAAATCGCTATCAACATCCACTTGGCCTAAAGGTGTTTCAAACTTACCTTGGGCCCAAACCGATGCCCCGGGGAAACCAAAATGATGGCTTGGGGCAATAACGACAATCGTAGAATAAGATGCCAAACTTGCAGCTTTGTATCCATAAGCCGCAACCGAACCTGAATAAACATAGCCGGCATGAGGGGCAATGATAACCTCAACTCTCGCATCCAAAGGTTCTGCAGGAATTTTATTTAAAAAACCGTCTATTTGATCAGAAAGCTCCTTAGGGCTTGCTGGATAAAATTGCCCGCTCACGTTTGGTTTCTTGATGGGATCTTGACTATAGGCCATAGTACTTATGAAGAGAAGAAAAGAAATGCTGTAAATAATGCTTAAACTTTTCACAACGATTTACACAACCCCTTATGCGATAATATTCCCTCGATCTTTACTGGACGCGATGAAACCCAAAAGCTGTTGAGAATAAAAGTCCATGAAGATCTTACCATCTTCAGATTTTGTATCGGCAAGCTTAACGCCAACATCATAGCAATCATTTTCAACGGCTTTGGACCAGGCGACCTTAGCGGCGAGCTTAATCCTTTTTTTAATTGGTAAATCAATGATGAGGTGAACTTCTTCGTCAATGATCGGTTTATCTTTAACTCTAAACCTCAAACCGTTAGCGCTGATGTCAAGCGAAGAGGCTTGAGTTGTTTGATCTTGAAACGCGGCAAACTTATATTCTATAGGAAACTCAACGTTAAAACGCCGATAGGCTCTTCTTTCTTCACCAGGCACTCTTGAGCTCCTTAGTATTAAACGATTTCTAAGAACTTCTTTTGTCGTATATTCTTTAAGAATAGATAAGGAATATTCGACGCATAGCTTACAAAATCTGACACTACGCCAAGCTATTTCCTCTTTTATGAATACCACTAAAAAACCCCTCTGTCAAATGACAAAGGGGTTTTAAACTTTTTATGTTTACAAAAACGATGCCAAACTTTTAAGCTGTAATTTTTATCCCTACTTCTTGGTCGTCATCATGTATCCAATAACTTTATCACTCACTTTATTATCCTTAAGGTATTGAACGGTTTGAGCATCCATCGCAAAAGCAGATCCTGTCTTTTGAATTTCATCAATGATCACATCATCCGGCGTTCCCTGCTTAACCATATCAACAACTTTTAAAATAGTCAGCTGCGTCGATGCTGCACTCGTTGCCTGGGTTGTTTGCGCTTTCTTCTTTGCATCATCATCCATGCCGCTACCGATCAAAGCCCCTGCACCAGCACCCACAGCACCGCCGATCAACGCCCCTTCAACGCCATGACCTCCCGTGTTATGACCCACAACGCCTCCTAACACAGAACCCGCAAGTGCACCGATCCCAATTCCTTTTTTAGTGTCTGAACCCATAGATTCACAACCTGAAAAAACAAAAACAACAGATAACAAAACAAAAAATATTGTTCTTTTATTCATTTTTTTTCTCCTTTAAATGAGCACCTGACTTGCGGAAGCTCTTTTTTGAGCGACGTCAAGTCAGCTGTGCGAATTTATCCCGCGAGGCTGCGGCCGAGCAGCCGAGTAGGGATGTTGTTAAATACTCTTGTTGCAGCAAGGCGTAATCAACGAAAAAACTCCAAACAAAGACAAAGCTTTAATCAAAAAATACAAAGCAACTAAAAATAAAATTGCCGCAGAAATCTGCTTAACGCGTAAGAGCCACTTACCTGACCTTGGTAATTTTACCAAAAGACCGCTAAATGTTCCAACAAGAATTAAAGAAAACCCGACCCCATAGGAAAAAACAAACAACAAGCTTAAGGCATGCATCCAATTTTGCTTTGAAGAAACATACAGCAAGAGCGTTCCTAAGATAGGGGCTGTGCAAGGGCCCACCACAAGGCCTGACATAGCACCAAATAAAAACACCGTCCATAAATTTCGAGGCCTGATCTTATTTTGTAATTGAGTTCCTAGAAGAGGAAACGGCACGATTCCCAGCATGACAAGACCAAAAAGAGCCAAGACGCAGGCAACAAAAAGAAAAAGAAAAGGGTTTGTCTGCAAATGTCCAAAAAGCCGGCCTGTCATAACAGCAAAGATGCCTAAAGCCGAATAAGTAACCGCAAGCCCAAAAACATAAACGAGAGAAATCACAAGCCCCATCAGCCGTGTTCCCTGAGTATTAACTCCGGCGATAAATCCTGCGGTGATAGGCATGAGTGGATACACGCAGGGGCTAAAGCTCACTAAGACGCCTGCGCCAAAAACAATAAAGTAATCAAAAAAGTTTCCAGATAAAATCATGCTGCTATTTTAACATTTTTTTAAAAAAGAAAAAGGTTTAAAAAATGAAAGAATAAGGGCGCCTCTTGACCTCAAGAGGCGCCCTGAACAAGCTTTTACCAATTAACTTCTAAGCTTTCT
>JBAYLJ010000130.1:0-4047 GCA_041664145.1 Candidatus Omnitrophota bacterium
AGGAGATGTTTCTTGCGCAAAAATGGTCCGCGGTGGCCAGAAGAAGAAAAAGAAGAAGTAGTCATTCCTTGATCAATAGCCCCTAGAGCGAACTAGGGGCTATTGATCAAACACCCAACGTAGTCAATCATCATATCAAATTTTTTAACTTATGAAAAACAACCACATCCTCATCCGAGGAGCGAAAGAACACAACCTTAAAAATATTGACCTTAAGATCCCGCGCGACAAACTTGTGATCGTTACAGGATTAAGCGGCTCAGGAAAATCATCGCTTGCCTTTGATACCATTTACGCCGAAGGACAGCGTCGCTACGTTGAAAGCTTGTCAGCCTACGCAAGACAATTTCTTGATCAACTTCAGAAACCAAATATCGAATATATCGAAGGACTCTCTCCAACGATTTCCATTGAGCAAAAAACAACCTCTCGCAATCCTCGCTCCAGCGTTGCAACCCAAACAGAGATCTACGATTATTTAAGACTTTTGTTTGCCCGCGTCGGAACACCTTATTGCCACCTTTGCGGAAAAAAAATTGAGCGGCAAACTGTTGAGGAGATTGCTAGGCAGATCCTAAGCGATCATAACGAGCACACTATTATGCTGCTCGCACCTTTTATCCGTGGAAAAAAAGGAGAATATCGTAACATTCAGCATCAAGTTTCCAAAGCTGGTTTTGCGCGTATGCGCATTGATGGACAAATCTTTGATGTCCAAGGCGAAGTTAAGCTTGATAAATATAAAATTCATCATATTGAGATCATTGTCGACAGGCTCACCATTAAACCTAACATTAAAAAACGCCTAACCGATTCTCTGGAAACCGCCTTAAAGATGGGGCAAGGCTTAGTTATTGTGACAGATGAAAAAGCTAAAGATCAGCTCTTTTCCGAACGATACGCCTGTGTTGACTGCGGACTAAATATGAGCGAAATTGAACCACGCATTTTTTCTTTTAATTCACCCTACGGAGCGTGTCCTCGCTGCAACGGCCTTGGTACAAAAATGGAAATTGACCCTGCTTTTCTTATCCCTGATCCTGCCAAACCATGGATCAACGCCATTGCGCCGTGGCACAAGGGAAAACGAGGATACATGATGTATTACCGCGCTGTTTTGCGCGAACTCGCCGATCTTCATAACGTTGACTGCGCGCTTCCTTATAACAAGCTCACCAAAACATTTCAGCATATTGTTTTGCATGGCTCTAGTGATGAAATTTGGGGGAAACGCTTTGAAGGCGTGATCGGCTATCTTGAACGAATGTTCCGTGACACCGATAGTGATTGGCTTAAATCAGAAATTTCCACCTTTCTTTCCGTTTCTCCGTGTCCAGAGTGTCTTGGTGCGCGCCTAAAGAAAGAATCGCTTGCCATTCGCATCGCTGAAAAAAATATATACGAAATCACCCAAATGTCGATTGTCGAATCACGTCATTTTTTTAAAAATTTAAAATTATCTGATACAAAGAAAATCATCAGCGATCAAATCCTTAAGGAAATCATCCGGCGACTAGATTTCTGTATCAATGTTGGCTTAGGATATTTAACCCTTGATCGTAAAAGCGGGACTCTTTCAGGCGGGGAGGCAGAGCGTATTCGCCTGGCCACGCAAGTTGGTTCAGGACTCGTCGGTGTTATCTATATCCTTGATGAGCCAAGTATTGGGCTTCATCAAAAAGATAATGCCATGCTTCTTTCCACGCTTCAATCCTTGCGCGACCTAGGAAATACCTTGATTGTCGTTGAGCACGATGAAGCGACCATCCGCGCGGCAGACTACATCATTGATCTAGGTCCAGCAGCGGGTGAACACGGAGGGGAAGTTGTCTACGCCGGTGACCTCAAAGGCCTTCTTAAATCAAAAAAATCTCTCACGGGCCAGTATCTTAACGGTCAGTTGCAAATTGCCAAACCAGAAAAGCGACGACCCATCATCAACGTCCCAACCCTTAATATTATCAAGGCGCAAGAGCATAACCTTAAAAATATTAACGCGAGCTTTCCGCTTGGCACTTTTATATGCGTGACCGGTGTTTCCGGTTCTGGAAAATCAACCCTCATTTCTGATATTCTTTACAATGCGCTCGCTCAAAAACTTTACCGCTCAAAAGAAAAGCCAGGACGTCATCAAAAGATCGAAGGAGCACAGTATCTGGACAAAGTTATTGTTGTTGACCAATCTCCTATTGGACGCACCCCGCGTTCAAACCCAGCAACGTACACAGATGTTTTTGGACACATTCGTTTACTCTTAAGCCAACTCCCTGAGGCTAAATTGCGCGGCTATAAACCCGGTCGCTTTAGTTTTAATGTCAAAGGCGGTCGCTGTGAAGCCTGTTGTGGCGATGGAATTAAAAAAATTGAAATGCACTTTCTTCCAGATGTCTACGTCGAGTGTGAAATTTGTCATGGCGCGCGCTTTACAGAACAAACCCTTGAGGTTTGCTACAAAGGAAAGAATATTTCTGATATTCTCAATATGTCGGTTGAAGAAGCCTTAAATCTCTTTGAGCATATTCCACGCATCACAAAAGTATTAAAAACCCTTGATGAAGTTGGGTTAGGTTATATTAAATTGGGGCAATCCGCAACAACGCTTTCAGGAGGCGAAGCCCAACGTGTCAAACTTGCAACTGAATTATGCAAATTTGCAACAGGAAAAACGCTCTACGTTCTTGACGAGCCAACCACAGGACTTCATTTTGCTGACATTGATAAACTTTTAGGTGTTCTTCAAAAACTCGTTGATAAGGGCAATACGGTTTTAGTCATTGAACATAATCTTGAGGTTATAAAGAATGCTGATTATATTCTCGACCTAGGCCCTGACGGGGGAGACAAGGGGGGAGAAATTATCTTTGCAGGCGCCCCCGAAGACCTTGTCAAATGTAAAAAATCCTATACAGGGACATATTTAAGATCTTATTTATAATATTTTGCTTGCACGATCCTTTGAATCAAAATTGCAAATCACATTAAAGTTGTTATAATACCCTGATGAAAAAATTCAAATTAATACTATCGCTTCTGATCCTCCTTACGACCGTTTCCTTATCCCAGGCCCAGAACAGCGAAATTGAATTATTTTTAGTATCGCAAAAAGCCTTCGAAGATGGATTTTACGATGTGGCCATGCGCTACATTAATCAATTCTTGCAAGATTATCCGCAAACAGCCAAGCGGTCAGAGGCAAAGCTTCTCCTTGGCCAATGCTTCTTCTTTAAAAGACAGTACCTTAAGGCTTTTGATATTTTTCAAGCGCTCTCAGCCGAACCAGGCTATCAAGATGCTATTCTTTTTTGGCTAGGGGAGACCTATCTAAAAGGTAAAGATTACAGCCAGGCCAAGGATCGCTATCAAAAAATCTTAAATCTCTATCCCGCATCGGACTATGCCCCTCAGGCTTCTTATGCCCTAGCATGGATTGAATTTGAAACAAACCATTTCGAGAAAGCTGAAGAAAAATTTGATCTCTTTCTCGATAAATTTCCAGGCCATCAGCTTGCGGAAGACGCCTCCTTTCGCACAGGAGAATGTGCGTTTAATTTAGGACTTTACCCAAAAGCTATTCAAACGTTTCAAAAATATATTAACATATTTCCAAAATCCATTCGCCTAGACCAAGCCTATTTCTACATTGCGGAATCTAGCTATTATCACCAAGATTACTTAGAATCCATCAAGTATTACGGGCTTGCCAAACAGCAATCCCGCAACGACAAGACAAAATTGCTCTCAGAAATCGGTATCGGATGGGGATTCTTACGGCTTAAACAATACGTCGAGGCACAACAATCATTTGACGAAGCTAAAAAATTTGGCGACGAAAAAAAGATCAACACAGAAGAATCTCTTTTTGGCCTGGCAAATCTTTTTACAGAAACAAAAGACTATCAAAAAGCTCTTGACTACTACGACCAGATCATCGCAACTTCTCCCCAAAGCCCACGCCTTGGTGAAGCTTGCCTCGGAAAGGCCAATCTTTTGTACACCCTTGAACAATACCCGCAGGCTACTGATGCCTATTTAAACCTTATCAAAAAC
>JBAYLJ010000131.1:0-4045 GCA_041664145.1 Candidatus Omnitrophota bacterium
GGCATTGAATATAGTTTGACGGCAAGAAACCCTATTAAATCCTGCTTCTTTAAGCAAGTTCATAAGCTCTGAGACTCCAAAAAAATGTGCGTATTTATAAAACACACTTTTTTTTCTTTGATAAAATTTACCTAAAAAACTATCTTTGTCAACAATGCCAATAATGATCTTGCCACGTTTCTTTAAAACCCGTTTTGCTTGCGCAAGAACGCTGTGGGGATCCTTAACAAAACACAAGGCGATAATAATAGCAACATAATCAAAAGAGGCGTTAGCGTAGGGCAACTTTTCTCCGCTTCCAACTCGCACGCTAATCCCTCTTTTTGCAGCAAACTTAAGCATACTTTTGGAAGGATCGATTCCAAACTTGATACCTAAAGGCCTAGCAAACCTCCCTGTTCCGACGCCAATTTCTAAACCCTTGCCTTTTTTTGGCAAGGCCTTTTTGATGGCCTTAAGCTCTGAAAGGTAAACGAATTTATTTTTATCATACCACTCATCGTATCGTTTGGCATGACGATCAAATAGACTGCTCATAAATTTTAATCTCACCTTGGACTTTGGGGTAGCACGACAACGGCTTCAAAATTCATTTTGAAAAGATTACTTTTCCTCTTCTCTTTAAGGTATCCTCGTCGCTTATGGATGCAATATTCTTAAGCACTCTCTGGTCATAAACGGAAACGATATTGATACCCTTGCAAACAGAAATAAAATAATCTTTTATCTTCAAAACATCTTCCCTTGCTAATGGCTTAACCTTGCAAGGCCTGAGCGGCGTATTGATCTGGATCTCGTCAGGTTTAATTTCTTTTGCCACTTGAGCGATCTCTTTGGCATACTCTTTGTTCTGTCCAACAAACATAATCTGAAGGGCTAATTTCTTTTTATACATTTTTCTAAAAGTCTTCATCCCGTCAATAATGTGTTCAATACTCAAATCCGTCATCGGTTGATTAACTTTTTTAAAAATAGTTTGTGTCGGCGCGTCAAGCTTCGCGATCACAAAATCTGTTAGCATCAAATCTTTCCTAACGCTCTCATCGGACAACAAAGAAGAATTAGTAATCACGGCGATCTTTTCTTTCCTGATCTTTCGGATCGCCTTGATCATATCTCCTAAATTCTCAGCCAGCGTAGGCTCTCCGGCTCCCGAAAACGTTATATAATCTATTTTTAAAAGCGGCAGCGCAAGTATCTCCTTAAGAATATCCTGAGTCTCAATAAATTTCCTTCGCTCACAAGTAAAAAGACCTCTCTTACCGATCTGACAATAAACACAATCAAAGCTGCATATTTTTCTTCCTCTGGAGACAGGATCGATCCCTAGCGAAGAACCCAACCGCCACGATGGCACGGGACCATAAATATATTTAAACCCAGGTTTCATTGTTTTTCTCCGATAAATTCTTTTATTTTATCCACAATACTCGCGAAGGCCTCCGCGGATTTTGATTTATGATGAAAAGAGACAAACGGAGTGCCCTTATCGCCAAAATCAACAAATTCTGGCTGGAGCGGAACTCTGCCTAAAAACGGAACGCTCAACTCTTCAGCAGCTTTTTGCCCGCCACCTTTCTTGAAAATATCTGTTTCAGCGTGGCAATGCGGACAAACAAACCCGCTCATGTTCTCAATAATCCCAACGATGGGTATCTTTATTTCCTTGGCAAATAAAACACTTTTGCGCGCGTCAAGCACAGCGACATCCTGCGGCGTGGTGACAATAATAATTCCGCTGACGTTCGGAATGAGCTGACAGGCGCTTAAAGGCTCATCACCTGTCCCCGGAGGCGCATCAATGACCAGATAATCTAAATCTCCCCAATTCACATCGCTTAAAAACTGTTTAATAATGCTCGCCTTCATTGGCCCTCGCCAAATCATGGGCTGGTCGCAGTGATATCCGGCCAAGGCAAGGCTTACCGCTTTAAGATTCTTGCTGACTTCAACCGGCTCAATGCCAAGCTCCGACGTAGAAATTGATTGATTTTCTATGCCAAGCATCTTCGCGACATTGGGCCCATGAAGATCAATATCTAAAATACCAACCGCCTTATCGGAAAGAGAAAGCGCGCACGCAAGATTGACTGCCACCGTTGATTTGCCCACGCCGCCTTTACCGCTCATGACGATCAAAGGATGCTTGATTCTTGACATTTTTTCTTTAAGTCGTTTTTCTTGATCCTCTAGATTCTGCTCATTCATTTGATACGCTCCTTATTTTCTAAGTAAATAATCTGCGATCGCTCGATAAAGCGTGCTCACAGCCAGGATCGAACAATGTAGATGATCTTCAGGTAAACCCTTCAGCCTCTGAATAATTTCTCCCGCGGAAATGAAAAGAGCTTCTTGAACGCTTTTTCCATCTGCCAGCTTCGCGACCATCGCTGCACAGGCCATTGTCGCCTGACAGCCATCCGAATAATAAGTAATCTCCGTGATCTTGTTCTGCTCAATGACTAAATAAAATTCCATGGCATCCCCACAAGGCCCTTTTAAATAAGAAGAGCTTGTCGGATCATTCATCCTGCCAAAATATTTTGGATCATGAATAAGATCAATGACTTCCTGTGGATACTGCGTTAGACTTTTTTTGTTATCCTGCCCCACATGACCCTCCTGTGATTTTATGCCTAAACCCTAACAAAATTTTCTTCAGACAAGGCCGGTAATTTCTTTTCACGTAAGAAACTGCGCGTATCCCCAAGTTTTATTTTTTCGCCAACTGGCTCATTTGAAATCAAATATTGTTTGTATCTGTCCAAATCGCGCAAAGGCGCAGCATCATCGGCGTAAGACGCAAGAAAATCAATGCCTTTTTGAGTCAGCACAAAAACAGGGATCTGTTTTGAAGCTTGCAGCAAGGCGACCTCACCGATCTTTTGCCGAATATCTAAAGACGCACAACTCCAAACAACATCTGCATACCGGTGGATCTGCTCAATTTTTGCTTCGACGATGCCGGTGGTACAGACAACCAAAATGGTGACCATGATGTGACTCGCGGACTCCAACTGCCGAATCTTTTTTAATTTATCAACATCATGACCGCTTACCGTAACCGCGATCTTCTTGTATCCAGCCGCAATGGCTTTCTCAACGCCCTTAACTTGATCGATCAAAGCGTTGTCAAAAAGAACATGACATCCTAGATTTATTAAATGATCAATAGTTTCCTTGATCGGCGACGTAAGTAAAAGGCTGTTCATCCGCGCGCCGATGCCCTGAACAACCTCGCCGCTATCTGTAATGACCGTTCCTGCGCCATCGCAGACAACAACCGCCGCATCAATAATTTTTTTCTTTAAAGCGAACATAAGCATTTCAGAAGCGCCATAGGGAATCGCGGTCTCGCCCTGCAACAATTTTCTCTGAGAAGTAAAAAATCCAAAATCTTTAATTTTAGATTCAATGATGCGTTTGATTTCACCCTTTAGAGCCCCTTGATCAGTACCATCGATATTCTTTAAACCTTTATAAAGATGGCTCGCCAAAGGACAAAACGTGATCTTGGGATCCGTCACGTTGATGACCTTGCCCTTTGACACGCTAATAAAGGAAGAAAAATACCGTAAAATATGTATATCGCGCTGAACATTTTTGTTCATAACTAATTTCTAAACGCCTCCCATATCTTTCGAACCTCATCGCCTGCGGCGCATCCTGCGTGCTCAACAATCGTCTTACCGGCAACTAGCGCTTGAACAACGGTCTTATCAAAAATGATCTTACCAATAACCGGAACATTGCGCGTTGAACAAAATTCCTCGATCTTTCCAGTCATAGCCACATTTAAATCATATTTGTTGACCGCTAGCTTGACCGGAATATGAAAATGTTCTGCGACGTCTATAACACGCTTCGCGTCATGCAAACCCGAAAGCGTGGGCTCCGTTACAATAAGCGTGCAGTCAACACCCGATAACGACGCGATCACAGGGCATCCTATCCCCGGAGGGCCGTCGACAATGACATAATCCAAAGCTTGTTGTTCTGCCAATTCTTTGGCAACCTGCCGTATCTTTGCCACAAGCTTACCTGA
>JBAYLJ010000132.1:0-3988 GCA_041664145.1 Candidatus Omnitrophota bacterium
ACCGCATCTACAAGGAAACTTGTGTAAAATATAGTTTAAAGAAGTTCAATTATATGTTTGGAACCATGATCGAGATCCCTCGAGCTGCCTTGCAGGCTGGTAAACTTGCTCAGGTTGCGGAGATTTTCAGTTTTGGTACCAACGACTTAACGCAGATGAGTTTTGGATTTTCACGAGATGATATTGGCGGTTTCTTGCAGGATTATATCGCCAAGAAGATCTTGCCAGATGATCCTTTTGGAACCATCGATCAAGACGGTGTCGGCGAGCTGATGAAGATCGGGATCGAGCGGGGTAGAAAGATAAAGAAAGATCTTAAAATTGGTATCTGCGGAGAGCATGGCGGCGAATCAAAATCCGTCGAGTTCTGTCATGAAATTGGCATGAACTATGTTTCTTGCTCACCGTTTAGAGTGCCGATCGCCCGTTTAGCTGCTGCGCAAGCTGCACTAAAATCAACTAAAAAAGGAAAGAAATAACAAGTGGATCCTATTCGCGCGTATTTTAAAGATGTCCGGACCATTCCCTTGCTGTCTCCTGAGGAAGAGATCGATCTTGCTCAAAGGATCAAGAAGGGCGATGAGAAGGCCCGCGAACAAATGATCAAAGCTAATTTACGCTTGGTGATCAGTATTGCTAAGCGTTATATGAATCTCGGGATCCCTTTGAGCGATCTGATCGAAGAAGGCAACATCGGGCTGATGCGCGCCGTCGATAAATTTGATCCTTCAAAGGGATTTCGTTTTTCAACCTATGGGGCATGGTGGATCAAGCAGAGCGTCTCTCGCTCCATCGTTGATCAAGGAAAAATGATCCGCATCCCTGTGTATATGAACGAGGAGCTTTCCAAATATAAAAAAGCTGTTGAACAGCTGACCCATAAGCTAAAGCGCAAACCGCGCGTGGCGGAAATTGCCAAAAAAATGCAAGTCGCTGTTGGCAAGGTGCGTGAGCTCAATCAATGCGTGACCAAGATGACAAGCCTGGACGCGCCCATCGGGGAAGACGGGGAAGGACAATTTAGCGATATTGTCGAAGACACCACGATCGAAGCTCCCCATGAAGAACTGGAAACTTTTTTAAATAAAGAGCGCACGACGGATCTTTTGGGGATGATGACCGAGCGTGAGCGAGAAGTTTTGGAAATGCGTTATGGTATTGTTGACGGTGAGAAAAAGACCCTTGCCGATATCGCCAAGAAATTAGGCGTTTCGCGCGAGCGTATCCGCCAGGTAGAATTTGCTGCCATAAAGAAATTACGTAAAATTTTTAAACGCCAAGAAAAAGACCAGGATGACCATGTTTCTGAAGAAGATAACGAGAACGAAGAAAATTAAAACAACAAAAACATTTGCTCTTATCATGCCTCGCTTTGAGGACATTGATCATTCTTTTTACGCGGAAGAGATCTTAAAAGGCATCGGACTGACCGCAAGCCGGCTTAAAGTGGATGTCTTGTTCCATATCACCGAGCGCTACGATCATCAGGATTGGTTGAGCAGCAAGATGCTCGATCCCAACATCATTGATGGTATTATTTTTGCGGATATTGATAACGATATTGAAACTCTTCAAAAGGTCATTGCGACAGGCATTCCTTACGTGGTTCTTAACAATATGTTCGAAGAGCCGATCAATAGCATTGCGGTGGACAATTTTAAGGCGGCTTTTGATGTGGTCAATCATTTGGTGAACTTAGGGCATCAAAAGATCGCGATCATCTCAGGGGATCAACGTACGCAGGCTGGACGGGTTCGCCTCGAGGGATATCAAGAGGCCTTGCGCACGCATCATATTGAAGCCAAGAGTGAATATATTAAATATGGAGAATTTTTGCGCACACCTTCTCGTCGATCGGCGCAAGAACTTTTGGCCCTTTCCGAGCGTCCGACAGCCATCTTTGCCTGTTCCGATGTCATGGCCCTTGAGGTCATGGCGGAAGCCAAGGCAAGAACGATGAGCGTCCCTGGCGATCTTTCCGTTGTGGGCTTTGATGATAACCCGATCAATATCCACAGCTTTGTCAGGCTGGCCACCGTGTCTCAGCCTTTAAAGGAAATGGGACGGCTGGGGCTTGAGAAACTTAATCTTATTTGTGATGGCAAGATCGGCGTTCCTGTACAGGTCTTGCTTTCCACGCGATTGATCGAACGTGATTCCGTCGCGAAGATCGGGTAAGAAAAGAAAGAGAAAAGTTCTATGAATAAAAAAGCATTAAGCGCCTACATTCGAGATATTCCTGATTTTCCAAAAAAGGGGATCATCTTTAAAGATATCACCACTCTTCTTAATGACAAAAAAGCGTTTAAGGCGTCGATCGATCTCTTGGCAAAGAAAGTAAAGGGGCAAAAGATCGATTATGTCATTTCTATCGAGTCTCGCGGATTTATTTTTGGTGCGGCGTTAGCCTATAAGCTGGGGGCTGGTTTTGTGCCTGTACGTAAAAAAGGAAAGCTTCCCTCTAAGACAAAAAGCGTGACCTATCAGCTCGAATATGGCACTGACACCTTAGAGATCCATAGTGATGCCATCAAGCAAAGAGCCAAGGTTCTTATTGTGGATGATCTGTTGGCAACTGGAGGGACGGTTGAGGCTGTTGTCAAACTTCTTAAGAGTTTTAAGGCGTCTATTGTCGGCATGAGTTTTTTAATTGAATTAACATTTCTTCATGGCCGCGACAAGCTAAAAGGGTATTCTCTTCATTCGTTAATTCAGTATTAATTTCGCGATTTCCTTAAAGGATCTTCTAACACATAGCTTTGACCATATTTTGTATGAAAAAATTTTTTTCTTCTGAAAAAGTTCAAAGCACGATCCTCATCACGCTGATCTTGCTTCTGACCCTTACCGTTTTCTTTTCCTGCCGTCATTTTTCTTTTCTTGCCTGGGATGACGAAGGCCATTTGACACAAAATCCGCTTGTTCGCGAACTTTCGCTTTCCAATATCGTGGATATTTTTAAGCAAAAAGTCAATACAACGTACCATCCATTGACGACGCTTTCTTTTGCTATTGAGTATCATTTTGCGCAGTATAATCCTTTTGTTTATCATCTCGACAATGTCTTGCTTCATCTGGGCGTGACCTTTTTTATTTTTATTTTCTTAAGACAGCTCGGGCTTTCTGTCTGGACAGCCGCTTTGGCTGTTTTATTTTTTGCGATCCATCCTACCCGGGTCGAATCCATCGCGTGGACCACGGAAAGAAAAGATCTGCTCTATGGTTTTTTTTATGCGGCGGGCCTTGTGGCGTATTTGCATTATAGAAAAACAGATGATAAGCGATTCTATGTTCTTACGTTCTTTTTAGCGTTGTTAAGCATTTTATCCAAGGCCATGGCCTTAAGCTTTCCGCTTATTCTTTGCTTGTGCGATTGGTATCAGGGGCGCAAGATCAGTAAAAAAGCGATCCTTGAGAAACTGCCGATCTTTCTTATTATTATTGCGATCGCAAGCATTACGTATGTTGAGAATGCCCGTATCCCGATCAAAGATTATTACCAGGCGCTTTTGATATGGGTGTGGACCTTTACGTTCTATTTTAAAAAATTCTTTTTCCCTGGTGTTCTTCTTCCGATCTATGATACGCCGCGGCCGATCGCTTTCTTGAACCTTCCTTTTTTATCAGGGTTTATTATTTTTGGTATCGTGATGTCTATCTTGTTCTTTGGCCGCCGCTTGAAATGGCTTCTTTTTTCTTTTGGTTTCTATTTTTTGTCGATCTTCTTCCTTTTACGTTTTGATTATGGGTTTGACGTTCATCCCGTCGCTGACCGCTTTTTGTATTTACCTTCTTTAGGATTTTGCCTTTTCATTGCTTTTTTTGTCGAATTTATTTTTAAAAAGATCCCCCCAAGCCAACGATGGGTGAAGATCCTTATTGTTTTCGCTCTTGTGGTGCTTATTGTCAAGATGGCTTTTCGAACCTATGCGCAGTCCCAAGTTTGGAAAGATGATTATTCTCTTTGGTCTTATCAGATGAAATACAA
>JBAYLJ010000133.1:0-3984 GCA_041664145.1 Candidatus Omnitrophota bacterium
ATGTCCTGCATAGCGACCAAAAACCTCAAGAACAATAATACGATTATGCGTTCTTCCTGTTGTTTTTAAATCTTCCGCAAATGTCGCAATACGGCTAATGGTCGAATCCGCACCAACAGAATAAGTCTGAAGATCCAGATCCATTGTTTTCGGAGCATGAACGCATTTGATCCCTTGTTCAGAAAGATCAACGATGACACTTCCGGTATCGTCTCCGCCGCTAATCACAAGGCCGTCAATACCAAATTTCTTTAAACCTTGCTTGATGCGATCATATTTCTTTTCATCTTTGATCTTTGAAATTTTAACTCTCGAATGTCCAGCTTCTGATCCTGCCAAAGCAGAATTCACCGCGTCCACTCGCTCAGGGGTAAGCTCAACAAGGCTATCAAAATCTAAAAGATTGTAAAGCCCAGCATACCCGTTAGGAATAACATAACAGGAAATACCTTTACGATGGGCCATCTGGGCAACGCCCTTAACAACCGCATTCAAGCCGCCGCAATCGCCGCCGCTTGTAATAATACCGATTTTCTTCATATGCCTTCTCCTTTTCATTAGATAAACAAAGACAAACTGAAATCTTGAAACAGAAGGTAGACTATCACAGGACATTTTAAAAATCAATAAAAAAGGGAAGAGAAAACATCTTAAAGATTTTTAACGAAATCACCCTTTACAGCTACAGAAAAATCTGGTATAAATAACACCGTTTTGAATTTTGATTAGACGCTGGCGACTCACCATATTTTAAAGTTTCAGAAAAAAGGTGAGACTGGCAAGTTTTCTTAGAAGAATTTTTGGTAATTTGCTGGCTGAGTCAATTTACCTCGAATCATTTACAAAGAAAATTGACACGTCCCAATTTCATTTACTATATCGGCATTAAGGAAATTTGGGTCGTAGATTTAGTTGGCAGAGCAGCTGTGAAACAGTTTTCATCGTAAATGCCATATATTTATTTGAATTGCTGGCGTAGCTCAGTTGGTAGAGCAGCTGACTTGTAATCAGCAGGTCGGGGGTTCGAGGCCTCTCGCCAGCTCCATTTTTATACAAAAGGGCAGATACTCAAGTGGTCAACGAGGGCAGACTGTAAATCTGCTGTGCTTGCACTACGGAGGTTCGAATCCTTCTCTGCCCACCATGGATTACAAAACGCGAGAGTAGTTCAGTGGTAGAACGCTAGCCTTCCAAGCTGGTCACGAGGGTTCGATTCCCTTCTCTCGCTCCATTTTCTAAAGGAGCCTCATGAAAGTCACATTGTTAATTCCAACGCTCAATGAAGTTGAAGGAATGAAAGCTATTATGCCGCTTATTAAAAAAGAATGGTACGATCAGCTTTTAATTATCGACGGCCAATCAACGGACGGAACGATTGAGTACGCCAAATCTCAAGGATATCAGGTCGTTGTTCAAAAGAAAAAAGGGATGCGTAACGCCTACATGGAGGCGCTTCCCCATGTGACAGGGGATGTCCTGTTGACCTTTAGTCCGGATGGAAATAGTATCCCTGAGCTGATCCCAGACTGTATCAATAAAATGAAAGAAGGCTATGATATGGTCATTGTCTCTCGCTATCTACAAGGGGCAAAAAGTTATGATGATGATCCCATCACAGCCTTTGGTAACAAACTTTTTACCACCTTTATTAACATCTTTCATGGCGCTCACTATACCGATGCCATGGTCATCTTTCGTGCCTACAAAACAAAGCTGATCCACGATCTTGATCTTCTCAAAGAGAGCAGCTATGCCTTTGAAGAAAAGCTTTTTGGTACGAACATTAGCTGGGAACCTCTTTTATCTATCCGCGCCGCTAAAAGAAAACTAAAACTTGGCGAAATTCCAGGTGATGAGCCTAAGCGTGAGGGAGGAGAGCGTAAACTTCAAGTCTTACGCTGGGGTGGCGCCTACATGTTTGAAGTCTTCCGAGAGCTTTTTATTTGGCGATAAGCCTTAAGCTCTTGCCTTTTATTCTTAATAAACGAAATTTTACTTTAAAAACCTTTCGAGTTTTCTCTTGAAAGCTCTTTTTCATTGATTATAATACATATATTATTACTAGTTTAGAAATGAAATACTCATGAAAAAAAATACTCAGATAGCGGTGATCGGAGACGGCGGATGGGGGACAACCCTGGCCATCCATCTTTGCGAAAAGGGTTTTTCTGTAAAACTCTGGGGCGCCTTTCCTGATTATGTTAAACGTGTCCAAAAAACACGAAATAATACAAAATTCTTACCCGATATAAAAATCCCTAAAAGAATTCAGCTGACCAGTAACTTAAAAGAAGCTATTAGCCAGTCTGACTTAATCGTCCTGGCAACTCCTTCGCAATACATAAGATCTGTTCTTTTAGAAATCAAAAAGTGTCCTTATGCAAAAAAGTCTTTCTTAAGCGTTATCAAAGGAATTGACAATACAAAGCTTATTCGCATCTCTCAGCTTATTCATGCCACCTTAGGGAACGTTCCTTTAGCCATTTTGTCCGGCCCAACGATTGCAGGGGAAGTCGCCTTGAAAATCCCATCCACAGCTGTCATTGCTTGCCACAATCCAATCTTTGCAAAGAAACTACAAGAAATTTTTAATTCACAATCCTTTCGCATTTATACAAACTCTGATATGATAGGAGTAGAGCTAGGCGGAAGTATCAAGAATATCATCGCGATTGCCTGTGGCGTTTGCGATGGGCTTGGCTTTGGATCAAACACTAAGTCCGCTATTCTTTGCCGAGGTTTGGCAGAAATGGCAAGACTTGGCGAAGCTTTAGGTGCACAGAAACATACATTTTTTGGGTTAAGCGGACTGGGAGACTTAGCAACAACTTGCTTTAGCCCGCAAAGTCGCAATCGTCAAGTTGGCGAAGCCCTTGGCAAGGGAAAAACGATCAAGCAAATCCTTGCTTCACGAGAAACAGTTGCCGAAGGGGTGCCAACCGTTAAAGCCGTTTATAAATTAAGTCGTAAACATCGCATCAACATGCCAATCACGACGGAAGTCTTTCGTATTATTTATAAAAAGAAAAACCCGCGTGATGCCGTTAAGGACTTAATGACACGAAAGTTGAAGTCTGAATAAAAATTTCGGAGCGTAGCGCAGCTTGGATTAGCGCACTTGAATGGGGTTCAAGTGGTCGTGAGTTCGAATCTCACCGCTCCGACCATCTGCAAACAAAAAAAAGGAGCCTTATATGCCGATTTCTCCGTCTACGAACAATGCGGGACAAGAACGACGCAAGCATCCTCGGATTGAAAAACATTTCATTATTACCGTTTACGATATTGATAAAAAAGATGCCGATCATTGCATTTCTCAGCTCAAAAATATCAGCCGCGGCGGACTTTGTTTTTCAAGCAGTTTTCCCCTTGAAATAGGAACAAGGCTCCAAACGATGATCAAAACTCCTTACATGGGACAAGCGATCAATATCGTGACAAAAGTTGTCAATTCAAAAGAAAAAGTTCCTAATGTCATCTACGATATTCGTGTCCAGATCGAACAAGCTGATCCTGTCGCTGAGGAAATCCTGCAAAAAATTGAAAAGAGTTTCTTACAATCCCAAGGTAATTATTAAGCAAAGAGGAATCTATGAATAAAGTCAACATCGGCCTAATCGGCTGCGGAACAGTAGGCGGCGGGGTTATTAAAATTATCAAAAAACACAAAGATCTTTTTGAAAAAAAATTTAATATCTGTCTTATGGTCAAAAAGGTTTGCGATAAAAATCCTGCGGCCGCCCAAAAACTCAATCTTGATAAGAACATCTTCACGACAAACGTTCAAGATATTTTACAAGATCCGGAGATTAGTGTTGTGGTTGAGCTGATTGGCGGATTGCATCCAGCTAAAGAATTTATTATGGAGGCCTTGAGTCAAAAAAAACATGTTGTAACCGCCAACAAAGCTGTCATTGCTAAATATGGAACAGAACTCTTTAAGCATGCCATCCGTCAAAAAAGAAATATCTATTTTGAATCAAC
>JBAYLJ010000134.1:0-3978 GCA_041664145.1 Candidatus Omnitrophota bacterium
CTTGATTTGGCCTTAAAATTTAAAGCTAAAAAAGGAGAAATCACGAACGACTTAAGCGGAAAAGCTGTGGCGCTGGTATTTCAAAAACCGTCCAACCGAACGCGCGTATCTTTTGAAATTGCGGTTTGGCAGCTCGGCGGTAAATGCATTTATCTCGCTCCTCAAGAAATTGATCTTGGAAAACGCGAATCGGTCTCTGACGTGGCCCAAACCTTATCACGCTATCTCGACTGTATTGTTGCACGTACGTACACACATGAGGATGTCGTTGAACTTGCAAAACATTCAAGTGCGGTGATTATCAACGGCTTGTCTGATTTGTTTCATCCTTGCCAGGGAATGGCGGATATTTTAACGATTCAAGAAAAAATAGGAAAAAATAACAAAGCCCTCGTGACCTATATTGGCGATGGCAATAATGTTTGTCATTCCTTGCTCTTGGGATGCGTACGTGTTGGTTATGATATTAATATCGCAACACCAAAAAATTATGAACCCATAGCTGATGTTGTTACCTCTGCAAAAAAGATCAGCCAAAAAACTGGATCAAAGATTTCGATCATGCATGACCCCAAAAAAGCTGTTCAAGGCGCTCATGTTATTTATAGCGATGTCTGGGTGAGTATGGGTCAAGAGGCAGAAACAAAAAAACGCAAACTTGATTTTAAAGGATTTCAAATCAACAAAGATCTTGTGAAAAGTGCCGATAAAGAATATCTCTTTATGCATTGTTTGCCTGCGCATCGAGGACTTGAGGTGACAGCCGATATTATCGACGGACCGCATTCGGTTGTCTTTGATCAAGCCGAAAACCGTCTGCACGCACAAAAAGCAATTCTTTCATTTTTACTACGTTAGAAAGCCGTAGCAAAAATGTATGATCACCACGGTCTTCGTGGATTTACAACGCAATCAGCTTCTAACGTAGTTTACTAGGAGAAAAATAATGAAAAAAGTAGTTCTAGCTTATTCAGGTGGATTAGATACATCTTGCGCTATCAAATGGCTACAAGACAAAGGATACGAAATTATTGCCTTTATAGCGGATGTTGGACAAGGTGAAAATTTTGATGCGATCAAAAAACGTGCCTTAAAAACAGGCGCGAGCAAAGTTTATGTCGTTGACATGAAAAAAGAATTCGTCTTGGATTATATTTTTCCTGCGGTCAAGGCTGGAGCGATTTACGAAGGCAAATACCTTTTGGCAACCGCACTATCGCGACCGCTCATTGCCAAACATCAGGTGCGCATTGCGCATCAGGAAAAAGCAACCGCCATAGCTCATGGCTGCACGGGCAAGGGCAACGATCAGGTTCGCTTTGAAGTCACAGCCCATTTGCTTGATCCCAAGCTTGAAATTATCGCACCGGTACGCATTTGGGAATTTAAATCTCGCGAAGAAGAAATGGATTACGCCAAAGAAAAGAAAATCCCGATTAATGTGACAAAAAAGAGTCCCTATAGCATCGATATTAATCTGTACGGACGAAGTATTGAATGCGGGGTTCTTGAAGATCCTTGGACCGAACCTCCAGAGGAAATTTATTATTTAACGAAAAATCCTCTCAAGACGCCTAATACACCAAAATATATTGAGATCGAATTTCACAAAGGAATTCCAACAAAAATTAATGGCAAAAGTTATGCCCCGATCCAATTATTTGAAACATTAAATAAAATCGGCGGAGAGCATGGAGTTGGCCGCGTGGATGCGATCGAAAACCGACTCGTTGGTATTAAATCGCGTGAAATTTATGAAAATCCAGCTGGAACCATTGTGCACATTGCTCACAAAGAGCTTGAGAGCCTTGTCCTTGACAGGGAAACCATTCACGCAAAAGAAGCTGTTGCGCATAAATACGCGGAATTAACGTATTATGGACTTTGGGAAACACCTGTAAAAAAACAACTGGACGCCTATATTAACAAAACGCAAGAAGTCGTCACCGGAACAATCCGTTTAAAACTGTGCAAAGGCAATTGTGTGCCTGTGGGACGAAAATCTCCCTATTCACGCTATAGTGAGAAATTAGCAACCTATGGATCAAAAGATAAATTTAATCAATCCTATGCCGAAGGCTTTATTCGCCTTTGGAGCATGCCTTTTCAAGGAGGCAAAAATGTCTAAACTTTGGGGCGGACGATTTTCAAAAAAATCCAATCCACTTGCTGATCAATTTTCATTTAGCATCTCTTACGATAAGCGCCTAGCCAAATACGACGTTGAAGGCAGTATTGCGCACGCAGAAATGCTGGGGAAGTGTCATATTATTCCCAAAAAAGATGCCGCAAAGATCGTGCAAGGTCTTAAAAAGATCTATGCTCAAATCGTTACGAATAAGTTTTCTTTTAACTTATCCGATGAGGACATTCATACAAATATCCAAAATGCCCTTAAAAAACTTATTGGTGCGCAAGCCGACAAACTTCATACCGCGCGTTCACGAAACGATCAGGTCGCTTTGGATATTCGTCTTTATTGCAAGAATGAGATCGATTGTCTAACAACAAAAATAATACAGCTGCAAAAAACAGTTGTTAGCTTTGCTGAAAAAAACAAAGATGTCATCATTCCTGCGTATACACATCTGCAGGCCGCCCAAGTTGTATTGCTTTCACATCACATGTTAGCCTACGTCGAAATGCTTGAGCGTGATAAAGCACGCCTCGCCGACGCAAAAAAGCGTGTTGATTTGATGCCGCTTGGAAGTTGTGCGCTTTCTGGAACAACGCTTGCGATTGACCGAGTCTATGTTGCCAAAAAGCTACGATTTTCAGCTGTATCGCAAAATAGTATCGATGCGATTAGCGATCGAGATTTTATTATCGAGCTCTTATCCGTGCTTTCGCTTGTTGCCATGCATCTTTCGCGTATCTCTGAAGATCTCATTTTATGGGTGACCCATGAATTTAATTTCATTGAGATAGATATGGCGTTCTGCACAGGATCGTCTATCATGCCTCATAAAAAGAATCCCGACACCCTTGAGCTTATCCGAGGAACAACTGGAAAAATATACGGCAATCTTGTGGCCATGCTCAACCTTATGAAAGGCTTACCCTTAACCTATAATCGAGATATGCAGCTTGATAAGCCGCCGTTATTTGATTCGGTAGATACCATTGAGCAGATGGTTGATCTTTTGTCCAACATGTTCACGACACTAAAAGTAAAAAAGGAAAATGCCAAAAAAGCGATCATAAACGATGTCTTTTTCACTGTTGATCTCATGGAATACCTCATTCAAAAGAATGTTTCTTATCGAGACGCTCATGATATCATCGGTAAAATGGTTAAAGAATGCCTTGATCATAACAAAAAACTCTCAGATCTCTCCGAGTGCGATCTTAAAAAATATTCTAAAGAATTTTCCTTAGATGCTAAGAAGATCTTTTGTGCCAAAAATTCTGTAAACGCAAAGAAATCTTTAGGCTCAACAAACCCTCTTTTTGTTAAAAAACAACTAACAACTTGGAAGAAAAAGCTTAATGCACGAATTTAAATACAAGCATAACGAACTTTATTGTGAAAATGTAAGTGTCAGTGCGGTTGCAAAAAAATTCGGCACGCCTTTTTATCTCTACAGTCATCAGACACTCGTTGATCATTTCCTAAAAATTAAAAAAGCCTTCGCGCCGGTTAACCCGCTGATTTGCTTTGCCGTGAAGGCCAACGGTAATCTTGCCGTTATTAAAACATTGGTCGATGTTGGGGCAGGGGTTGATATCGTCTCCGGTGGAGAACTGTACAAAGCGCTTAAAGCAGGGGCCGATCCGCAAAAAATATGCTATGCCTCTGTTGGAAAAACCAAACAAGAAATTACAACGGCCATTCAAAAACGCATTTTATTCTTTAATGTAGAATCAGAAGCTGAATTGACTGAAATTAACCGTATATCGAAAAAGCTAAATAAAAAAACGCAAGTTGCCTTGCGCCTTAATCCCGATGTGGATGCCGTCACGCATAAATCCATCACA
>JBAYLJ010000135.1:0-3969 GCA_041664145.1 Candidatus Omnitrophota bacterium
AATTTGCGACCTTGAACTTGAAGTCACAAATTGTGAAATAAAAATCCTAAGAAAAATCCTGCATAAAAATCCTGAAAAATCCTGGACCGTGTCCCAATATCTCTTTTATTTTCAATAACTTCCGATGCAAGTGTCCCCAAGAGGGACACTTGCATCAAAACCCTAACAACTTCAACAACTTATCTGGACACGGTCCAAAAATTTATTTGCAAAAATTTATTTGTGCATCTCATCGGCTCAAGAACATCAGGGTCAAGCCGATAATATTATCTTTATCCGAAGGCTTGCTTTCGGCAACCAGCAGCGTCAGAGCTGTTAACGCTTCGGGTGTAAATCTCGACGTATCCAATAATCCCGCTTTATTCAAGAACCAGATAAATGCAAATGCCCCGCTACGTTTATTGCCGTCGGCAAAAGGATGATTTTTGACAAAAAAATACAAAAGATGCGCCGCTTTTTCTTCCAGAGACGGGTAAACATCCTTCCCGTCGAAAGATTGAAAAACATTGCCGATGATCCCTCCGGCCGAACCAGCCGTTCTTTCCTGGCCGAATAAAGTACCAGCATCATTTCTCGAAATGATCCTACGGCGTAATTCAGCTAACGCCCCGGTCAATTCCTCTCCCGTCACCCTGACGGCCTTTTGGCTTGCCCCAAATTTCGGCAAGGCGTTTTTATCATAAGCATCAAGCGAAAACCATGTATCCGCGAACATTTTGATCAGTTCAAGTACTCCGGCCGTATCCACAGAGCTTGAAGGTGGCATGAGATTCTTTACTTTTTCAACAGCCACCAAAAAGGCTTTGTAATTTTTTGACAAACGGCTTTTATTGATCGTGAAACCATCGATGATATGCGCGCGTAACACTCGCGTGGCCCATTGACGGAACTTTATCGCTTGGGCTGAATTCGCCCGATAGCCAATGGCAAGGATCATGTCCAGCGAATAAAATGCAACTGGCTTATCAGAATTTCCAATGTGCATCTTTTGCACATTGCTTTTTTTATTGACCTCCTTCGACCGTAAAACGTTCCCGATATGTTTTGTCACAACGGAACGATCGATCTGAAAAACGCCTGCGATCTGCGCCTGAGTTGCCCAAATGGTTTCTTTTTTTATGTCAGACCGAAACTCGATCGCGCCCGATTTAGTTTTGTAGATAATAATATCGTATTTGTTTCTTTTCATGATTTGCTATAATACCACACACATGTATGGTCATCAATAAAAATATAGGTAGAGGTCTTTGAGGTTTCAATTTGCAACCTCAAAACTTGAGGTGCCAAATGGACACTTCAAGATAGATAAAAAAAATCACGGCGCATCGCTTGCATTCTCAAACAAGCTCGAAAATCTGTCTTTAAACTCATAAACTCTTTCATCAAAGATAATGTCGCGCGCGGTGATGGGCCTTTTTAAGACGATCCCTTCAAGCGATGTGCAGCGGCTTAAGCCAACATAAACCTGGCCATGGGTAAAAGCTCCGAAGCCAAGATCGATCACAACATTGTCAAAGGTCTGGCCCTGGCTCTTGTGAATGGTGATGGCCCAGGCGAGCTTGATCGGATATTGTTCAAAGGTGCCGATGATCTTCTCTTCGATCTTGTCTTCCTCTTCATTATAGGCGTATTCGATCTTTTCCCAGCTTGATCTCGGGACATCGTAAATGCTTCCCTTGATAGAAACTTTTATCTCATCTTCCGCCAAGTCCACAATGTGCGCGATGGTGCCGTTGACCCATTTTTTACCAGCGTCGTTTTTAAGCAAAATAACCTGGGCCCCCACTTTGAGCCTCAAGCAATGCTCCGTTGGGTAAGCAGATTCTTCGAATTTCTTAGTAATCACGGCTTCGTATTTATATTCTCGGGTAGGCAGCTCAGCTAATTTTTCTTCGTTGGTTTCATTGGCGCGACTATTGGTCGTTGTTAAGAGAACGTATTGATCAGGATCTTTTTGAATTACTTTTTTCACTCTCTTGTTTAATAAATTAAGGTCATCCTCGTCTTGGGTCTTATTGCGAATCTTATTCAATAGATCAATAAATTGGGCATCGGATTGACGATAATTTTTGTTCAATTCCACATAGCGCAGATCAAGCTTGTTAAAAACCTTTGCCTTAAAAAAATACGGGCTCCCGTAGAGCTGTTTTAGGATGTCGCGGGCTTCCTTTTCGATCACAGGAGAAAGCTGGAACAGGTCTCCGAAAAATATCATCTGGACACCGCCAAAGGGCACACCCATCTTCTCCCGGTTGATCCTTAGCGCGTAGTCGATCCCGTCCATCATATCGGCGCGCACCATGGAAACCTCATCAATGATGATGGTGTCGAGCTTTTGAATAAGCTCGGTGTTGCGTCTTTTGTGGATATGGTCTTTTTGGATCAAACGAGGAGGAAATACGAAAAAAGAATGGATGGTCTGGCCGCCAATGTTGACCGCCGCAACACCGGTCGGGGCTAAAACAGCGATATTCTTAGTGGTATGCTTTTTGAAATATTTAAGGAGGGTTGTTTTACCCGTGCCGGCCTTGCCGGTAATAAAAATGTGGCCGCTCGTATTTTGCAGTAAATTGAAAACGCCCAGGAATTCATCATTCAACTCCAAGTTCTCAGGCAAAACATTTGCTTCGCCAAGAAGCTTATTTCTTTTTCTCATATACTGATCACCGCCAACAAATTCAAAGCTCTAGGAGTGCGTGTCGCCGGGATATTGTGGAATGTCTTCGTTTTCCCCGGCTATTTCTGCGCAATCAGCTTGGCCTGCCTCAGCCATTCTTTGGCCTTATCCAAAAGGCCTTCGGCGCCTTCCTTCGAAAACTCATCTTCATAATCCGCGTTCTCCCGAAGGGATTTCGCGGTCTGAAATGCTTCGACCAGCCTTACGTCCAGAACGCCTTGCTCGACAAACAAGACCCGAAGCGCGACGATCAAACAATAGTGGCTTCTTTCACGGTAACCTTTTGTGTAGATCAGCGCCCTGCCGGCGTGGAACATGGAATAATACGCCTGGATGGTCGCCCATTTGTAATTTCTCCCCTGAAAACTTTTTTCCGCCGAGGTTAGATCATGTCCGCAGCTTTTGATCTCTTTGGCGACCAGGGCCTTGGCGGAGGTAAATTTCTTGATCTTTCCCCGGTCAAGGCATTCTTGAAAATCACCCGCACTCATTGCTTTTGCCATAGCACGATCCCTTTCTTCACTTCGTTGTAGAACACAGGTTCTTTCTTATCAAGGGCAATATCCTGCGCGGGGGTCTTGAGCACAAGCTGAGCCTTGCGCTTGAACGGCGAGCGTAAAATGACCAAGTCCTTGACCGCCTGCGCGTTGCCGGACACGACGTAGATATCAATGTCGCTTTGGCCGGTATCTTCGCCAAAGGCCGAGCTCCCAAAAAGAACCACACGCTCGGACAAAGCCTTGAGCCGTTCCACAAGCGGCTGGAGCAGGCTGACATTTTTAAGGATCTTATACTGCTTAACGACCGGCGAGCGAGCTTCCACCTGATAAAAGATCATCCGCCCTTTTTTTTCGGCTTTCAGGAACCCCTCTTGGGCCAATTTGCGCAGGGCCTGGTTGACACCGCCCTTGCTAAGCGAGGTCTCAAAGGCGATCTGGGCGCTAAAAAATGACTCTTGCAAATGATCGCAGAGGAAATCCAATATTTTTTGGGTGATCGTTGAGGAAAAAGTGTCTTTTTTCATTGGAGAAAAGGTATCATCTTTTTCGTATAAACCGCTCTGCCTTTCATGTTCATCAAAATGAACTCAAATTCATTAAAATGAACCTGATTCAAGTATACCCAATAACCAGGGGTTTGTCAATAACGGCTTGAGGCCTTGCCTTAAATGAGGCCATAATTTACGGACGAGTTTGCGAGGAACGTAAACTATCTGGCCGAATTCCCGCCAAAGGCGGGTCTGCCTCTGGCATGATACCCCAGGAGCGTTCTTTAGCGACGTGGGGTTTCCT
>JBAYLJ010000136.1:0-3962 GCA_041664145.1 Candidatus Omnitrophota bacterium
CTTAAAGGGCTTAACGATATATCCGCAGGCTCCGAGGCGAACGGCTTCGGCTGCGGTTTCCACCGCTTTGTATCCAGTGATCATGATCACCTGAAGATCAGGACGTTGCTTTTTCATCTCCCCTAAGACTTCCAAGCCATTCATTTTGGGCATCTTAATATCCATCAAGACAAGAGCGATGTCCGGGGCATTCTTGAGGCAATCCAAGGCTTGGACACCATCTTCAGTTAAAATAAGATTGTAGTGATCGCCAAGGATCAGCTTGAGAGATTCTCTTACGCCTTCTTCGTCATCCACAATAAGAATTTTTTTAGTCATTTCATCCTCCGTAAGATTAGATTTATAATGCCACTGGTGTTGTAACGCATATCAGCTTTGCCATTTCTTTTCCGTTGTTACTAAAAATATGGGGCAGGGAAGAATCAAAATACAGAGTATTG
Source organism: Candidatus Omnitrophota bacterium (assembly GCA_041664145.1). GTDB lineage: Bacteria > Omnitrophota > Gorgyraeia > Zapsychrales > Aceulaceae > CALGLP01. The sequence goes on from JBAYLJ010000136.1 coordinate 441, forward strand.
CCTTGGTGTAAATGATACATTTTTCCGCTAATTTCTAACGTAACCTGACCTTCAAGCACAAAAATAAATTTTTCACTCCCTGCGCTATTCTGTTCTTTGTTGGTTTGTCCGCTTGCTTCAATTTTAAGGAGAACCGGCATCATTTTTTTGTTCAGAACTTTATTTGTCAGTATTTCATAAGAAGATTTATCGCTGTAGTTAAAAACATCGGCTGCAGTCCCGTTTTCCTGAATTTCAACTTGGGCTTCTTGCTCTTGTGCGGCCATATCCTTGTAAAGGGCTGTTAAGTCAACTCCCAAGGCTTGGGCGATTTGCATGTGAGACTCAAGCGTGCCGGTCATTTTTTGGTTTTCCATGCGGCTTAATGTTGCGATCTGGACACCGCTTTTCTCTGAAAGCTCGGTAAGAGACATCTTTTTTGCCTTGCGTAATTCTTGCATTCGTTTGCCTATCAAAACAATCACCTTCCTTCCTTAATATAAGCCTTGTTGCGTCATGTAAATATTCTGAATAATGTGTATTTTGTTTGTCATCAAAATTAATAATATCACATTTTGATTAATAGTCAATGAATAATTCATTAAAAATCAAAATAATTTTTAAGTAAAAATTGAAATTTTTAATAAACATTTTATAACTTGTTTATTTACAGAATATTATAAACTATATGATTATTTGATTAAATATCAAAATAGTATTGACAAATAATCAAATATGTGTTATATTTCATTTCATCAATGGTTAAATTTAGCAGTATGGGATTTCAACAACTTATTAACAGTCATGTATAACTCAAAAAACATTTTATTTCGCTCAAATAACATCATCATCATTTACACTGCCTTAAGAATTCTTCTTGCTATGCAAAAACAATTAGGGCTTGAGGCGATGTTGGAATATCACCGTAAATACATTCAGACGATCGAAGGGGATAATCCCATGCTCAAGCATGCGGTTAATCGCGCGTTGTCTTTGATCAATGTTGAGAAAATTTATAAAGAATCTTTTCATCATGATACCTAAGCGAATGATACTTATTTCTTTAATTTTAATACTTTTCATTTCATTTTTTGGTTCTTTTATCTATATGTTAAATCGTCAACCTCAAAAACCTCTTGGAATAAATACTCCTAAGAATTCTTTCGTATTTTCTTGGAAAAAGGTAAGCCACGGAATAAGCGAAGCTGAGGTAGTGCGTATTGCCTCTAGCAATTTTGGGCGACCTGCATTTTATGCGGGAACCTCAAAGGCCATTTACAAATCGACAACTGGCATGAGCAGTTATCTCGCTTCGCTTTATTTAGAAGGCAGCCAAAAGCAGGTTAATGACTTCTACGTGGATGTTTTAGATCGGGCTATTTATGCGGCAACGGATTCTGGGCTTTACGTGAGCCTTGACGAAGGCGAACGCTGGGAGAAGATTTATTTTGTGAAAGAAAGCAGAGAAGAGAAATGTTATTGCGTTTTAGCGAGTGGCTCACTTATTCTCTTGGGGACATCTCAAGGGCTTTTCGTAAGTGATAAAAACAAGATCAGCTGGAAACAATTTGATGGTTATTTTGAGAATAAATCTATTTTTGATCTTTTGAGTGATCAAAAGTTTATTTATGCCGTTCTTGAGTCTGATGTTTACAGACTTCAAAGTAATTTTGAAAGGATCGAGAAAGTCTTTTCTATTTCGTCGCAAGAAATGGACACAGATGATTTATCTGGATCCTTAGCCGACAGGAAGGTTATTCGCAGTGTTACGATTGCTGAGGGCAATCCATCGATCATTTGGGTTGTTTCGGCGCAGGGGATCTTCTATTCCGAAGATTTTTCTAAAAATTGGAAGTGTGTTCCCCATGAAAGCCTTTCCTTAGATTTAATAATGTCTTCGATCTATGCCCATGATGCATTTTTTATTGCAGGACAAAAAGGCGTTTATGTTCTTCAAGACAATGGTTGGCGTCCGATCTATCAAGGATCAGAAGCCACGCGCTTTAATCATCTTTCCGCGGATGCACAGGGCAATGTTTATGCGGCAACGGACACAGGTATTTTTAAGCTTCTTGCCCAAAACAAAGACAGCGATCAATCCATGCCTATTACTTCACCAGTCAACGGTGATGAGTATTTTCTTGATGAGCCTTCTATTCGCGATGTTCAGAGAGCATCTATTCAGTATGCGCAAGTTGATCCTGAAAAAATTAAAACTTGGCAAACTCAGGTGCAGAAAAAGGCTTGGTTGCCAGAGTTTTCGATAGGGATGGGAGGCGATAAGAACCGAACGACTTCCGATAATATTTACGGAAGCTACACGGGCGGTGGCCAGTCTTATATCGGGCCTGACGACAAGACATTTTACAATAATTTTGGTTGGGATGTCTCACTGTCTTGGGATCTAAGTGATCTTATCTGGAATTCTGAACAAACATCAATTGATTCGCGGTCAAAGCTTATGACAGAACTCCGTGAAGATATTTTAAATGAAGTGACGCGTCTTTATTTTGAAAGGCGTCGTCTGCAATACGAGATCTTAGGAAATGATAATGGATATTCGGATGTCGATATCGAAAAGAAAATGCGCCTAGAAGAGTTGACCGCCTTGATCGATGCGTTGACCGGAGGAACGTTTAGCCAGGAAATAGAAAGAAAGGCAAGTTATAAGCTATAAGTGACAAGTTGTAGGTAAACGCATATGGAACATACATTTAAGAATATTCAAGTCTGGGAGAAATCTCATAATTTAGTTTTGCATATTTATCGCATTACTGCACAATTTCCCTATTCAGAGAAATATGGACTAACATCTCAGATTCGTCGATCCTCGGCATCCATTCCGACGAATATCGTTGAAGGATATAAACGTAAAAGCGTAAAGGAGTTTTCTCATTTTTTAAATATAGCAGAGAGTTCTTTAGAGGAGACGAAGTACCATCTTCTGCTTGCCTGCGATTTGAAATATTTAGATGCAAAATCTTATGATGATCTTGTGATGTTGGCGGATGAAATTGGGCGCATGATCTTTGGATTCAAGAAAACACTTAAAGCTTACAACTTATAACTTATCAATAATTTTAATTTTGACTTATGAGACAACTATGATTTTCACTAACAGCTGCTATGAAAAGGAGGGACTATGAACGTTAGGAAAATCTTTATCGCAGGGTTATGTTTATTGTTCTTGGCAGTCAATAGCTTGGCCTTTGCCGAAGACGTCTACGTTACCCAAAATGGAAAAAAGTATCATAAGGCGGAATGTCGGTTTATTCAGAACAGAGAGACACAGAAGCTCGACAAGCAAGAAGCAATTGCGCAAGGGCATGTGCCGTGCCAAAAGTGTTATAGCGAAGATTTGGCAGCTGAAAAAGATGTTAAGCCGAGTGAAAAAGTTAGTAAGAGCAAAAAGATAAAAAGTCAAAAAGACGGATAATCACAACTTATTTTTACATGGCTGGCAGCTGTTAGTGAAGATGATCAAGAAGGAAAGATTTACATCGACACCATGGGATATTCTACTAAGGAGGATGTGATGCTTAA
>JBAYLJ010000137.1:0-3961 GCA_041664145.1 Candidatus Omnitrophota bacterium
AAAAAGTGTTTTTATTCATAAAAAGGATCAACATTTTTCGCGGCTTAAGAGCGTCTTTTCTGATGTTCCGTACGCGAAGAAAAGGCATGCTATTTTTGTTAATGAACAAGCGCGTAAAAAGGCAGAGATTCTTTTTCAGTCTTTTTTGGGAGCGTCAAAGACGTATTTTGTTGTTTCGGCAGGAGCTGCAGATTCTCGAAAACGATGGACGAGGGAAGGTTTTGTGAAAGTTTGTCAAGCGCTTACGCATGAATATAAACTTCCTGTTCTTTTTGTAGGTAATGATCAAGATAGAGGTTATACTGAAAGTATTATCGCGAGGTTGTCCTTGGGGGCTATCAATCTTTGCGGCAAGGCTTCTTTGCTTGAGACAACATGGATTTTGCGAAACAGTCGCTTGGTTCTCTGCAATGATAGCGCCGTTATGCATTTGGCAAGTTATTTTGATGTTCCTGTTGTTGGGCTATTTGGCCCTACAGACCCTGGGCAATATGGGCCTTGGGGAGAAAAAGGATGTTTTGTTCGAACAAATCAATGGAATAAAAAAGGTCAAGGGCTGATTGATGGCATTGAGGCAGAAGAAGTTTTAGCTAAAATTAAAGGAATTCTTTAGAATGGAAAAACGAAATTTTGAAAATATTTTGGTCGTCCGTACTGATCGTATCGGCGATGTTGTTCTCACAACTCCGGCGCTTGAGGCTTTACGCAAGGCGTACCCAAGGGCCAAAATTTCCATCATGGTTGCTCCGACGACTAAAGACATTGTCGACGGAAATCCTTTTCTTGATGAAGTGATTGTCTATGACAAAAGAGGAGTGGATAAAGGATTTCTTAACTTTTGGCGTTTTGTGTTTAAATTAAGGAAAAAGCATTTTGATTTGGCGATCAATTATCATTTGAAAAGCCGTACGAACGTGATGCTGTTCCATGCAGGTATTCCGCATCGTATCGGTTTTAAGAGTGAAAAGTTCGGTTTTTTATTAACGGAACAGTATCCTGACCCTCGTATCAATGGCGAAAAACACGAGACAGAATATTGCCTGGACCTTTTGCGCCATATCGGGATTGATTGTCGTAGTTTTAACCTATGGGTAAGCGTGAGCCCTGTTTCTGAGGGCTGGGTCGATCATACTTTTAAAGAACATGGTATTTTACCGACGGATAAGCTTATTGCTGTTCATCCGGGAGCAAGCTGTATCTCTAAGCGTTGGCCGCCAGAACGTTTTGCCGAGGTTGCTGACCGTCTGGCAGAAAAATATCATGCCAAGATCGTTTTAATCGGCTCGGACGATAATCAGCTGATTGCCCGTGAGGTTTTGATCTCAATGAAACAGCCTGTTGCAGATATCACGGGAAAGACGACCGTGAGTCATTTGATCAGCGTTTTAAAGCGTTGCACCCTTTTGATTTCTAATGATTCTGGCCCTGTTCATTTAGCCGTTGGCGTCAAGACGCCGGTTATTTCTATTTTTGGGCGTAATCAAGCTGGGCTTTCTCCTGCGCGATGGAGGCCTCTAGGGTTTCTTGATATTGCCTTGCACAAGGATGTTGGATGCAAGGTTTGTTTGGCGCATCTGTGTGAACTTAATTTTAAATGTTTGAAATCAATTTCTGTTGATCATGTGCTTGAAGCGGCGGATGAGATTTTTAATAAATCAAAGAGGTAATTAACCATTTTACGAAGGGAATAATCATGACGGAGAGATTTGATCAACGTGAGTTTGTCCGCGTTCCTAATTGTTCGGAAGTCGCGTATACCACGGCCTCTTCAGGGAAAAAGAAAAAAAGCGAAGCCAAGGATATTAGTCAATCCGGCATTTGCTTTATTGTTGAGGAAAATTTGGAGGTGGGGACGGTGATTGATGTTTCTCTTACCCTTGAACATCTTGATTATTGTTTTGTGGCCAAAGGCGTTGTCCGATGGGTTAATGAAATTGTAAAAAATAGACGCTATGAGGCAGGTGTTAAGTTTATTGACCTTCCTGAGCCCGACGTCAGAAAACTTATTAATTATATGAATTCGGCAAAACGATTTGATGATTATCAGTAAAGGGGTTGTTTCCTAGAAAATAGACGGCAATAAATTTATTGTATGGCGCAAAGGGAGCACGTATGGCAAAGATCAATGAGTTGGTTGAATGGGATTATTTAGGAGCACATTTTAGTCTTTATATTAAACATTTTATGGATGAGGAAGGCCGCAAAGGGGTGACCATGATCTTTGAAGATGTGACTCACGAAAAGGTAACAGAAATGGTTATTCCTTCCAGGGCATTTCCTGCGTTTCTTAGAACGATTAATGACGGAAATCAATATTCTAAAGATATCATCAAGCTTTAAGATTTCTAGAAATAAAATTTATGAATACGGATCTTGAAAGAAAATTTGGTCCTCAGCCGATCGAAAAAATTCTGCTCGAGCATCATCTTAAGCCCCATGATCTTGTCGCCATCTCGAGCAAACAGCTGACGCATAAAAAAATAGCCCATGCTGTGAAGGGCCGCAGGCTCACTCCAAGAATGAAATTAAAGATCTTAGATGCTTTAAACAAAGCGACAGAAAAGACCTATACGCTAACGGATTTATTTAATTATTAATAAGGCTCTATGGCTAAGAAAATTCTCATCCTATCTGCAAGCCCAAAAAAAGATGGCAATACCTCGAAGCTTGTTGAATGGTTTGCCGAAGGGGCTAAGTTTAAAGAGGATCATGCTGATATTCTGACGACTGTGTTTTTGAGATTAGAAGGCGTTTTGATGCATCCACCTCGGAAAAGTTTTTCGAACTGTTAAATAAGAAATTTGAATGTATGGAGTTTTAAATGCGTGAATGCCCAAAATGCCATATTATTGTGACTGCTGGGATGTGCTGCAACCATTGCGGATCTGACTTCGTTGAGCTAACTATGGATGAGGCGCTGGATCATACACGCAAGCGTTTTATGCGTCGTTATGTTCAGGGCAACAATATCGGCTATGTGGATCGGCACATGCAGTATATTTTTGCAAGCTATTTTGGCGATAGCTCGCTGACCATGATTCACTGGATCAATAAAAATCATTTAAAGTACGGCCGCGAGTATGATCGCTTTTTGATCCGACCCTTTAACCTCGCGGACCTTTTAAATCTTCCGTGGTTATTTTTTAATATCATTGACTCAAACTTTTTTCATATGCGCTATGATTCTTATTGTCCGGAGTGCGATTGCAAATATATCGCCGGGACGCATACAGCTGAAAAATGTCAATATAATCAGATGTTTTTAAATATCCTTAAAGATGCCTTGAATGGTGATATTGTTCATACAAAAAAGATTTATGAGGTCAAGGCTCTTGAGGATCGCAAAAAAAGAATTCCTAATGCCTTTACAGATTTGCAGCCGAAATGGCGCTTTCTTCATGTTTTATTAGATTTTTCCTCTGTGACAGTTTCGGTCTTGACATGGACAGTTATCTTGGTGTATGCCTTTATGCCCGTGATTGTTTTTTTGCTTCGTAAAAGTGATCTTTATAAACGCCTTTTCATTTAAGGTAAACGTGATTAACCTCTTTTTGAAGTGCAGGATTTAATTCGATCTTAAATGTTTGCTATGCTGATTTCTAACCAAGAAAAACTTCGTTATCAAAAGCTCCAGGATGATCAAGCGCAAGACTGGGAGGCACGCTGTTGTTCTTGCGGGATGTGCTGCGGGGTGAAAGATGGGGATCCGTGCGAAGAGCTTGTTTTACAAGACAACGGTCAATACTGGTGCAAGGTTTATCCTCATCGCTTCGGCATTCATAAAACAAAATCAGGCAGGAGTTTTCCGTGCGTTCCCATACGTCATATTCTGCATGAATCCTGGCCCGGGGGAGAAGGGTGCCGATATAAGCAAATGCTAAAGGATTTCTACCCCAATCGTCTATAAACACCATTTGACGGCATTTTAAAACTATGCTAAAATCGGCTCTTTGATTGATGA
>JBAYLJ010000138.1:0-3901 GCA_041664145.1 Candidatus Omnitrophota bacterium
AGGATCGATGAAATGGAATTAGGCATTGAAGAACGCAGCTTGAGTCTCTTGGCGCAACAACAGCCTATGGCGATCGACCTGCGTTTTATCACTATGGCGATGAACATTACAACAGACCTTGAGCGTATGGCGGACTTGGCCGTTGATATTGCGCAACGCGTTCTTGAAATGTGCGACAAACCTCTTTTAAAACCTCTGGTGGATATTCCTCAGCTTGCTGCTGTTGCGCAGATAATGATCAAGGATGTTATCCAGGCATTTATTAATCGCGATGCAGAACTTGCACAAAAAGTTATTTTGTTTGATGCGCAAGCCGATCAATTGCGCAACGCGGTTCAGAAAGAGCTTATCAACGACTATATGGCCAAGGACCCTAAGACTGTTTCACGGGCCGTGCCGCTTTTGCTCATTGCGCGTCATTTAGAAAGAATTTGCGATCATGCCACCAACATCGCAGAAGATGTAATTTATATGGTCAAGGCTGAGGTCGTTAAACATCACCCCGAACGGCTGCAGGGTACAGTGTAAGGATCAGCTTAGGCGCATTCCTTCAGTAAATCCCTTAAATACTTTTTATAGCTCATCCCAAGCTCGCTAGTATTTTCTAACTTTACCTTGATAAAGAAAAAAGGAGGTTATAGAATAAACATAAGGTCATAGCGAAGACGCTATACATCAACAACTCAAAATAGGAGGTGGAGATGGAAAATGTACAAGGGGTCTTTATAGATCCTCCCATGGCAGTGCTTACACAGGTTGGTTTTTTTGTAGGCAATCTTTTTCTGGTCATCTTGATCCTCATCGCTGGTTGGCTCATATCTAAGCTTATCATTAAGCTTGGAGTCATTAAAATTGCAAAATTTTTAAAGATAGATGAAATTTCCAAGCGTATTGAGCTAGACGCTTTATTGGCTAAAGGCGGCCTTAGCTGTTCACTTTCAGATTGTTTAGGTAACATCTGTTATTGGATAGCCATCTTGGTTACGTTTGTGATCGCCCTTAATGCTGTGGGGTTAACTATTGCGGCTGATCTCTTGCAGCGCATCACACTTTTTGTTCCTAATATTATCGTTGCTATATTTATCTTGATCCTCGGAATGTTTACGGCGGTCGTCGTCAAAAATATCGTCAAGTCCACAGCTACGAATGCGGGTATTTCGCAAGCTAATTTTTTAAGTAAAATTACTGAAGTCGTGATCATGGTTTTTGCTATTGCCATGGCCTTAGAGCAGGTTCAAATTGGGGCGAGGGTTGTTGAATTGACGGTCAGTATTATTCTAGCCTCTTTTGGCTTAGGCTTTGCGCTAGCCTTTGGCCTGGGATGCAAAGATATTGTAGGCAAATCTGTAGCAGAATTTTTAGAGAAGATAAAGAAGTAAAGGAAGCTTAAGAAGATATTTTTATAAAGAAGGCAGCCAAAAATCTATCGGATTGGCTGCCTTCTTTATTGTTAGTGTTTTAGGTGAAGCCCTTAGATAATATTTTTAAAAGCTTTATTTAATAATTCTTTCGATGGTGCTTTAGTTAAAAGGCTCACTACGGGTACCACGATAAATGGGACAATCATAGCGATCGAAGAAGCCATGGGAGAGTTTTGAGGCCCCAGCTTATAAAACAATCCGATCGCCAAGACTAGCCCAGTTGCCATTCCTGCTTTAGCGCCCCAAAGCGTTGTCCTTTTCCAATATAATCCATAAACATATGGAGCCATGAACGCTCCGGCCACAGCCCCCCAGGATAGGGACATGAGCGTGATGATAAGAGAAAAATCATTACGTGCGATGAAATAGGATATTACGATAAAAATGCCGCTTAAGAACCGTATCATCAATAGTGATCTGTCTTTGGATATGTTGGGATTCACGTGGCCCTTGTAAAGATCAATGGCGAGCGCCGAAGCAGAAACAAGGATGAGGGATGATAACGTTGACATCGATGCAGAAAGAACTAAAAGAACGATCAAGATCATCAGCCCCTTGGGAATATGCGTTATTAAGAGATCTGGAATGAGCCGATCAAAATCTGGTTTTCCGCTTAAGCTCAAAGGAGGCGCTTGATAAAAGGCATGGGACAAGGCGCCAACAAAATAAGCTGAGAGGGTGATGATCAGCGCAAAAATTGTTGTGACGATCGCCGCCTTGTAAACAACGTCTTCATTCTTGATGGCATAAAATTTTTGCACCATTTGAGGTAACCCCCATACCCCAAACGATGTCATAAAGACAAGTGATCCTAGCATCCAAAGGCTTGGTTGTTTTGCTACCGGAACGTGCATCGCATACTGCTGCTGGATGAGGCTAATGATATTTTCCGGCGCTCCGGCCTTGCTTACCAGTACGACTACCATAGCGGTGGCGCCAAAGATCATCAAAATTCCCTGAAAAAAATCCGTGAGCGTCACTGCAAAATATCCACCCAGGATTAAATAAATCCCTGTAATGCAAACGATGATGAGCAAGACTTGATCGTAGGGCATTTGAAATGATTTCTCAAAAAGATAGCTTAAGCCTTTAAATACAGAAGCAGAATAGGGAAGAAGAAATATAAAAATAATCATGGCGCTGATCATTTTTAAATATTTTCCTTGATAGCGTTCGTGCAAGAATTCCGGCATGGTCATCGCATCAAGATTTTGCGTCATCCGGCGCGTACGTTTTCCTAAAACAAGCCATGCTAATAAGGAACCGATCAAGGCATTGCCGAGGGCGATCCAAAGAACATTTAAGCCAAAGCCCCAGCCAAGTTTTCCGGCAAAGCCGATAAAGATAACAGCGGAAAAATAAGTTGTCCCGTAGGCAAAGGCGGAGATCCATGGGCCGATGCTGCGATTTCCCAAAAAGAAGTCTCCTACGCTTGAGGTGCGGCGCATGCCCCAAATACCAATAGCAATCATGACGGTTAAGAAGAGTCCCAGGCAAAACAACATCATTTTTTGCTCCTTGTTGAAGGGTTAGGGTTATGAAGGAAGATATTATTAAGAATATCGGCAAGGGCTCCTGAAATCAAATAGAATTTAACTTTTTTCTTGATATGAAGAAATATTGCGCCTATAATTGGGCATTGTTTAAGGAAGAAATTCGTAGTGAAAAGCTTTAACGATCTGAGATTTAAAATATTTAGATCATAGGTATCCTTACGGCAAAGGCAAGAGGTAAAAACCAAAACCTTGATTGAGTATCGTCAAGGTTTTTTCATTTTTGAATTTTTTTAGATGGACTAAGCGTAATATGCAATTAACTTTTCGTGATATAGAAAAAGCGTTTGAAATTAGGGAGAAAACACTCTATCAGTGGCTCAACGATAAGGAGATGCCAGCGGTCAAGGCCAATGATCAGTATTATTTTAATTCTGTGGAGGTTTTAGAGTGGGCTCTTAAAAATAAAATTCACCTGACGTCTGGGGCTTTGAAATTGTGTGAAAAAAACCCTTTTGTTCAGAATATTTTTGCGCCAGCCCTTATGCGTGGGGGGGTCTATTTTGGGGTCGCAGGAAGCCAGCGTGAAGATGTTTTTGAAAATGCTTTAAATTTGTTACCTCTTCCTGGCCATATTCAGCGATCTTTTTTAAAAGAAATGCTGTTATCTTGCGCACAGACGGGGACAACCGGTATCGGCAACGGGATCGCCATTCCGCATGTTAAGCATCCTGTTATTCTCGCCGGATTAGAACCTATTGTAGGGTTGTTTTTTTTAGACGACAAAATTGATCTTGCTGCCTTGGATGGACAGCGGGTCCATACGTTGTTCGTGATATTGTCGGGATCCTTTAAAGGACATTTGTCTTTATTGTCGCGCTTGGCGTTTTGTTTGCAAGAGGAGAGCGTTAAGAAGGCATTAAGCAGTCGTATCGATCGTGAGGAGATCCTCGCGGCGTTCCAGATCGCGGAATCAAAAACCGCACA
>JBAYLJ010000139.1:0-3866 GCA_041664145.1 Candidatus Omnitrophota bacterium
AAAAGAGGATGGATTCCTTTTGGTTGGTATTCCCATAGCCCCGATGTTCTAAGCCTTGCATCAACAGCGTGGGTTGTTTTGTTGGATGCCAACTTTAACCCTTTTTATCTTCCGCACAGCGAGTCATTGTTATCGGAAATACAAGTCGCTGAATTACCATAAAAATAAGAATTTCTCATCATAAAAATAAATAGAATTTAAATAATTATTTCTCAGGTTCTCTTGAAACGTAGTAAAATAGATTCATTCATAAGAAGGAGTAGGTGATGCAGCTGAACAGCAAAAAGATTCTTTTAGTTGATGATGAGCCAGATGTTTTAAAGATCATCAAGGCTCGTCTGGAGGCGAGCGGCTATCATGTCGTGACGGCGACCAATGGTCAAGAAGGCTTGGACTGTATTTTTCGTGAATGCCCTGACCTTGTTATTTCAGATGTCCTGATGCCCGTCATGGATGGTTTTACATTGTATAAAAAGCTCAAGCACAACCCAGCGACCGCAGATATTCCTGTTCTTATTTTGACGGCACGAGGCCACATGGAAGATTCTTTTCGTGTCATGGGGGCTGATGATTTCTTGACAAAACCATTTGACCCGCAAGATCTCTTGGACAAGGTTGAATCTCTTTTTGTTCGCTCAACGATTCGGCAGGAAAGCAATAAGAAGGTTCTGGTATCTGGTTCCGACAAGACGGTTGTTGAAAAGATGGCGTTTCAGCTAAAGAAGATCGGCTGCCTTCCTGAGATGGCTAAAGACGGCCCGGAGATCCTCACAAAGATTGTTCAGTTTGCACCGGATCTTCTCATCATGGAGATCCCTATGTTTGGTATTGCGGCTGATGAAATGATCAGAATCTTGCGCCAGATGAGTCAATTTAAAAGTAAGCCTATATTACTTTATAATTTTTTTAAGATCGAAGAACTTGGAAGCTCAGATGTTCGTCAAAAAGCGCTGGCGATTGATGATGCGAATGCCGTGTGCTTGCAAGCCGGGGCAACAGAGAACCTGGGGCGCTTTAATGAGTTTTCATTTTTGGAAATCATCGCAAAGTATTTAACGCCTGAGTCATCTGTTAAGGAATAATGTATCTTTATGGATAAACTTTCAGCTATTTTTGAAAATCCTGACCCGAAGTCCCGCAGAGCTCAGTTAAGCGATCTTGCCCGGTCTCTTAATATTAATCTTACAAAGGTGAAGAATGAAAAAGATGATGTTGACGAAAATCGGCTTGCTGTTTTGATCTTTGAAGAGTTGAAAAATGGCCAGAAAAAGAAACAACAGCGTTTAATGATTGTTATCTTAGGGATTGCCTTTTTTATTTTAGGGACTATTATCATGTATGCGGCCTCTCAGGTTGTGATGTCTACCGCAAAGCCATCGCAAGGGTTTGTGATGGATGAAGAGTAAGAATAATTTTAAAGAAAGTTAAATATTCTTGAAAAAAATTCGCTATAATACACGCGTATTGTGATTTTGATAAACTAAAGAATAGATTCTAAATATGTCTTATATCGTCCTTGCCAGAAAACATCGTCCGCAGACCTTTGATGAAGTGGTTGGTCAGACGCACATCACGGATCTTTTAAAAAAATCCATCGAAACAAATCATCTTTCGCATGCCTATCTTTTTTGCGGTCCGCGGGGTATCGGGAAAACGTCTTGCGCGCGCATTCTTGCAAAATCGCTTAATTGTCAAAAAGGCCCAACCTCTGTTCCTTGCGGAAAATGTGCATCCTGCCTGGAGATCGCTGCCGGAACTAGTTTTGATGTCATTGAAATTGATGGTGCTTCCAACCGGGGCATTGATGAGATCCGCACGTTAAGAGAAAATGTCAAATTTGCCCCAAGTTATGGCCGATATAAAATTTATATTGTCGACGAAGTCCACATGCTTACGACAGAGGCTTTCAACGCGCTTTTAAAGACCCTTGAAGAGCCGCCCGAGTATGTTAAATTTATTTTTGCCACCACCGAGCCTCACAAGGTATTGCCGACGATCGTTTCGCGTTGTCAAAAGTATGATTTCAAGCGTGTTTCGGTTAAGACCATCTCGCAAAAACTTGAGGATATTGCGAAGGCAGAGGACTTGAAAATTGATGCTGATGCGATCTACGCTATCGCAAAAGCAGCGACAGGAAGTTTGCGTGATGCCTTGAGCGTTTTAGATCAATTAAGCGCGCTAAGTGCAAAAACGATTAAGGCAAGTGATGTCGTTTCCATGCTTGGTCTTGTTGAAACAGAGTTTATTTTTGAGCTTACCGATGCCGTTGCGGAAAAGAATTGTGTAAAATGTTTTGAGGTTTTGGATAAGATCTTAAATCAAGGAAAAGATATTAAGCAGCTTTTGCGTAATATTGTTGAGCATTATCGGCACTTGATGATCATCAAGATTGGCGGCAAGGATTTAAGCAAGCTCGTTGATTATCCTGTTTCTGTTAAGGAACTGTTGATTGCGCAATCAGCGCATTATACCCTTGAGGAGATTTTAAAGGCCATCGATATCTTTGTTGAGGTTCAAGAAGTGGCAAAGATTATGGATTCTTTTCAAATTCCGCTAGAGGTTGCTTTTGCAAAGCTAACATTTAAAAGTGGCGAAGTGAAAAAAGAACCTATGTTTCAGGAGAAAAAGATTCCTCCGGTGAAGATTGCTGCTGTTGAACGGTTTGTAAATCAAAAAGGACATTTAGATTTTTCCCTTGACCATAATATCCAGACACCGATACAGGTAACCGCAGTGGGAGAGCCGTTAGAAAAAGAAGAGGTAACGCTTGCAAATATTGAACCTTTGACGTTAGAGCAGATTCGTAAAGGGTGGGATGCTATTACTTCCGCTATCAGCCGTGAGCGCATGTCTGTGGCAACCTATTTACAAGAGGGTATGCCATGCTTGCTTAAAGGAACTGTGCTGACGATCGGTTTTCCTCATGAGGCAAAGTTTCACAAGGAAGCCCTAGAAGATAAAGATACAATGAATCTCATTACCAGAGTTGTTGATGAAAAGTTTAAGCAATTGTTTCGCATTGAACTTAAATTAACCGATGATTTTGTGCCTCAAGAGCATGGAGCGGCTGTTAAAAATACTCTTGAGAAATTTCACGGCAAGGTGGTCAACAAGTGGCATCGTGAAGGCGGAGCGTAGTTCATGGCTTATCCAAAATTGATCGAGAATTTGATCGAGAAGTTAACCAAATTGCCTGGTATCGGACGCCGGAGCGCTGAGCGTATTGTTTTTTGGTTGCTGGATCATCCCAAAGAAGATGTCTTAGGCCTGTGTGAGGATATTAGCAAGCTTAAGGAGAATTTGAGTTTTTGTCGGATTTGTAATAATTTTAGTGAAACAGAAATTTGCATGATCTGTAGCGATGCCAAAAGGCGTGATGACATGATTTGTGTTGTTGAAAACCCAAAAGATGTTTTAGCTATCGAGAGAACAGGGCAGTACGATGGAGGCTATCATGTTCTTTTGGGCTCTATTTCTCCGGCAGAAGGCAAAGGACCCGAGGAGATAAGGATCAATCAACTCGTGAATCGTGTTAGGGCGCAAAACATCAGGGAAGTTATTTTAGCCACTGATGAAGATACAGAAGGTGAAACAACAGCCCTTTTTATTGTCGATCGCCTTAAAGAATTTAAGGTTAAGATCAGTCGTATCGGCGTAGGTATCCCTATGGGAAGCGCGGTGGAGTATGCGGACTTGTCAACCCTTGGGATGTCACTTAATTCAAGAAGAGAAATCCATAGTTGACTTTTCACATCGTTTCGATATAATCCTTTTTACGTTTCAGCAATTTGTTCTCTAAGAATTTAGGAAGATTCCCCTGTAGCTCAGCTGGTAGAGCAAGTGGCTGTTAACCACTGGGTCCGAGG
>JBAYLJ010000140.1:0-3856 GCA_041664145.1 Candidatus Omnitrophota bacterium
CGAATTTATCTCGATCAAGATCGATATAAGAACATTATTTCAAACATTGAAAGCACGCAAGGCGATCTTACCGCTGAGCTTCTTACAGATTTGGATTATGCAGGGTATTATGCAAGGACACAAATCTTTTTTGCTTCCTTGGCAGATACGGTCAGCATGGTCAAAGATTTTCAAGAAGCTAATCTAACAGCAGAAGATGTTTTAAGGCTTATCGCAGAGCTTGAAGCAAGAAATATTCTTGTTAATGTGTACTATTCAGCTCTAGATCAAAAGGTTACCATCAATATTTCTGACATTATCAAGGAATACCTCATTCCGTTTTATCCTCAAGGGGCCCTCGATAGCCGTTTGTTGAACTCTGTTGAAAAGAATATTCCAAAAAGGAAGAAAGATCTTTACCTGTGGAAGCTACGTTCTGTTCCCCAGCAAAACTGGAACGAAGAACGTATTTATTATGTTCAAGAGTTCTTAAATGGTCGGGCGATTTTTGGGCAAGGGTTTATTGGAGCATTTGATTATTTTATAGGACTCCTTCGTTACACTTGTCGAACAAGAGTGATATCATTTTTTTTACAAGAAAAGGAAAAGAGTCTCATGGTAACAATCCAAGGTATGCATCAGGTTGAAGATGACCTGGAGGATCCTAGGCGATTGCCAGAGCAAAAGAATATGGGGGTCATGTTTAGTCCGCATGCCGATACAAAGAAAGAAGAACTTAATCAAGAGCTGAATACTATTAGATATTTAAAGCGCGTATCGTTAGGACAGATCAAAACAAAAGCGTTCATGGCCGTTTATAAGCTTCATAACAAGGAAGTGGTTTCTGCCGAAGGAAACACCTTTGTTATTGAGTTCTCAGGAAACTTTTTGGATCTAGCAAAAGAGATGGCTGAGCATACCAGCGGAGAAGTCATCAATATGCACATGGGACAAGAGGATATTGAAAAGACGACGAATAATAAAAGAGAAGTAATTAATCGGTTAGCAAAGGAGCTGGAACAAGACTGGGAAGATTCTTCTTGGGTTCTTTTTCTTAAGAATAAAGAGACCAAGCTAAAACTCAAAGGAGTTTATTGGCAGGGCAGAGTGGACGGCGTAGGGAATATTTATTTTGATTTTGTTAATTTCGTGAATTCTCCTTATCGGGGACTTGTGTCTGCCGTTGCGGAAGCTATGGGGCGAAGCCTAAGAAGATATGCTCCGGGGGCTGATGTGAGACTTGATATGGAACACTTGGAGTCTTTGGTTTATCTTGCGAAGGCTGCGCTTAAAGACGAGAACATCTTAAAGGATGTCTACATCAAGAAATATGTTGAAGATCTTCGGGTTGCCCTTATTCGCTATGAAAATATTGGCAAAGAGGGTATGACTATTGGCTTTGATTCTCAAAGAACACTCATCATTACGGCGCTGGTTGAAAACATCTTGCAGATCCATCGAGACTATTCTGTAAGCGATGAGACATTAAAAGAAATCTTCTGG
Source organism: Candidatus Omnitrophota bacterium (assembly GCA_041664145.1). Taxonomy (GTDB): domain Bacteria; phylum Omnitrophota; class Gorgyraeia; order Zapsychrales; family Aceulaceae; genus CALGLP01. The sequence continues at coordinate 1,483 of JBAYLJ010000140.1, forward strand.
GGTAGGATTTTTATTGAGAAACTCAAGCTGGAGGATATTCGTTTTGTTCCTAAGATTCAGATAAGCCATGACGGGGATGCCTTGGTGAACCGTCTTCATTTGGCAGGACGCGTTGTCAAGAGTGTCAAAAAAGGATCGTCGTCGATCCTTATCCCTGGTGCTGTATTTGGCCCGATTATCTTTATGCCTAGTGTTGCGTTAGACGTTAAAGTAGCTCTTGCTGTTTTGGCCATGGTTGGGGTGGCTGCGTCATCAGTTATTGCTCTTTATTTTGCGCACATTATTAAGCGCGCCAGTATAGAGGTTCCTTTAGAATATGGCGAAAAATCTTTGTCTTGGGCAAAATTGTTACGTAACGGACGATTCATGACTTTCACCCACGAGATGGCGCATTATCTGTCAGCCTTTTTTCTCGGAGTACCAGCACGCCTTATTTTCCCCGTTGGCCTTCGACAAATTAAATCGCTCGATCAATATTCTTCACCGAAAAAAGATTATGTCATTACCTTTATGGGGCCGTTCTCGGACCTTCTGCTCGGACTTGGATATTTATCTTTAGGTGTTTATCTTGGGTCTTTCTGGTCGATCATTATCTTCGGATACATTGGGCTCAAATATCTTTATAGCCGGGTAAAGAATCTCGATACGGATATTTATGCAAGCGATGGCGCGATGCTTCAAGTGTTAAGAAAAAAGAAGGCAGCCAAAAAAGCCAATGAACAAAAGTTTTCCTCATCGCTAGCGCAAAGCTCTTCGTCTATCGCTGATCACCGCGTGCTTCTTGTGTGCAATTATAATCTTTTCCGTAGCCGCATCTTAGCCCTTTATTTAACTCAATCTTTTGGTGAAAAGAACCTCAAGAGTATTTATGGCCCTGTGATCTTTTCTGGTAGAGGCATGGGACAAGCTAAGCCAGAAGTGACAAGATGGGTTTGTGAGTATATCCGCGAGGATCTTAAAACAAGCGGTCACCCTTGGCATGAGCGCCTGTCGCGCCATTATCGACAAGATTATAGCAATGAGACAGAAAGAATTTTTCCTGTTCAAATTCAAGATCAGGATCTCGAACAAGCAAGCCTCATCCTTGCAGCTACGAAAACAATTGTAAAAGACCTGAAGGCTCAGTATCGAGAGGCTATTCAAGGAAAAGCCCTTAAGGTTCTTTTGGTTTCCTCCTTTTTGCCTGAAAAACATCATTTTTATCAAGAGGATGTTCCTGACCTAGGGGAATTTCCTGCTGCAGGGGGAGGGCAAATTCAGTGGACACCGTATTCCCTGGTGGATCTTGCCAAAGAACTTGATATAGAGAAGATCATTCAAGCGGCGCGCGTCTCTTCATCTGTCTTTACAGACAGCAAGAAGAAGGTGGCGGATTTTATTGATCATTTTAAAAAGAGCTGTCCTGATGATCTTGGCATGAGTGCAAAAGAATTTGTGCAGTCACTCTCGGGCAAACGTATCGTTGTCTATGAAATGTTCCGCGAGCTTTTACAAAATTTGAAGGAAGACAATAAATTTTTTGACATCACGATCGTCCAGCAAGCCTTAAAAAAAATCGTTGATGCTTTTGACCACGGCGCAGAGCGTCCGCAACCTCGCCTCGAGGCAACATCCCTGACGACGGCAAAGATATTTCCGTTCATGCCTGCGCATTCTAAAGATGTTGTTGGGTACGTTGCAGAAAACTTCCTTGGCGCAAATATTGAGTTTGGGTATCTTGTCTTTAAGGAAGATCATGTGGATATTCTTCTGGCCTTGGATCCGAACGCATCTGAAATATCTTTTGTTGTTGGTGCCGCACGTCATTATGAGCTCGTCAATACACGCAGAGATATTACGGCCATTGAATCTTTGAGGGCCAAACAGGGTATCATTGATCGTGTTCGCGCCCTTGAACAAGAATATAGGATCAGCGGGAAAAGAAGCAATGCGCTTCCGATCAGGATCCGTTTTTATATTAGCAACTGTTTTGGATATCCTTACAAGGATGAACAGGGCATGGCCAAGAGAGATGAAGTCTCGGCGCAAGAAGTGATCGCCTTGTGCCTTGAGGCACAAAGACTTGGTGTCAACGAAGCGGTTATTTGTGATACCACAAGCGAAGGCACGCCTGCACAAGTGGCCGCGCTTATCAGGCAAGTCAGCAAGAAAGTTGATTTGCAGCAGATGACGCTAGCGGCCCATTTGCACGCTAGAAGTTATGAAGAAATGATAAAGGCCTTTGCCGTCATTGCGGCAGGCATCGTTGTTGTTGATACGTCTATCCTGCATCAGGGCGGCAATCCGCTTTCTGGCAATTCCGTAGGCAATCTCACCACAGAAGACCTCGTCTTTTTCTTGGAGGCCATGGGAGCTCAGACCAACATTGATACAG
>JBAYLJ010000141.1:0-3854 GCA_041664145.1 Candidatus Omnitrophota bacterium
CACAAATAAATATTTTATCATTTGTTCAAATATCATCGGTGGCTGCAAAGGGAGTACAGGTCCATCATCGATTAATCCAAAAACAGGCAAGCCCTATGGGTTAAGTTTTCCTGTGATCACGGTTAAGGATATGGTCTGTGCCCAAAAACATTTGATCGACCACCTTGGTATTACAAAGTTACTATCTGTAGCCGGAGGATCTATCGGCGGCATGCAGGTCCTTAAATGGAGCATCCTTTATCCTGAAAGCGTCACCTCTGCGATCGTCATTGCAACAAATACAGGCCACACGGCTCAGCAAATTGCCTTTCATGAAGTTGGCCGTCAGGCCATCATGAGCGATCCTAACTGGAACAGCGGCGACTATTATGGAAAAACAGCTCCAGCCACCGGCATCGCCTTGGCGCGCATGGTAGGGCACATTACCTATATGAGCTCGGAGTCCATGGATGCTAAATTTGGCAGAAAACTCATCGGCAAAGAACGTGTTGGATTTGACTTTTCCCAAGATTTTCAAGTTGAAGGTTATTTGAAATACCGAGGAGACAGCTTTGTCCAGCGCTTTGATGCTAATTCTTATCTTTATATTACAAAAGCCGCGGATTATTTTAATCTGGCTGAAGATAAAAGCCTTATTGAAACTTTCAAAAATACCCATGCCAGCTTTCTTGTGGTAACGTTTACCTCGGACTGGCTGTACCCAACACATCAACTCAAAGATATGATCAAGGCGCTTAAGGTCAACGACATTGATGTCACAAGCTGCGAGATCAAAAGTACTTATGGACATGATTCGTTCTTGGTTGAATCTGATGAACAATCGCGCCTTGTAAAAAATTTCTTAAAGAAAAACGAATAAGGAAGAAAAACATGGCAGACCGCTTGGATTATCAAACTATCATTAATTTCGTTCAAGCCAACGCACGCGTTCTAGATCTTGGCTGCGGCAACGGGGAACTGTTAGCTTTTTTGCGTGATAAAAAGAAAATTCGCGGTGTTGGCATTGAAATTGATGAACAAGCGATCTATCAATGTGTTGAAAAAGGCCTCACCGTCGTCCATGGTGATATCGATCATGAATTGAGCGACTATGGAGACAAACGCTTTGATTATGTGATCCTTTACGAAAGTCTTCAGCAGGTTTTGCATCCTGAACGCGTTATTTTAGAGGCCTTACGCGTTGGAAAAAAGGTTATCGTCGGCATCCCAAACTTTTGCCATATGTATGGGCGTTACCAAGTTTTCTTTCGCGGCAAAGTTCCGGTCACCAAAGAACTTCCTTTTCAATGGCACGATACACCCAACTTGCGCTTCTTAAGCCTTAAAGATTTTCGAAATTTTTGCAAAAAAAGAAACATTAAAATCGAGAAGGAAATTGCGCTATCGCATAACACACGCGTTTCTTTCTTTCCTAATGTCTTTGCCCATGTAGGGATCTTTGAACTGTCGAAAGAATAGGAGCTTACCCCGTTAGAAATGGGGTAAGTAAAGTAAAATCAAAAACGGACACCTTTGGCGTCCTATTTCTAACGGGGTAAATATGCCTTATGTAAACGTAAGAGTAGTTGGAAAGCTAACCAAAGAGCAGAAGCAAAAAATTGCTCAAGAAATCTCTGAAACCCTTCTTAAAGTGGCCAACAAACCTAAAAGCGCGACCTACATTGCCTTTGATGAACTTCCCGGAGAAAATTGGGCTGTTGGGGATAAACTCTTAGGATAATCTTTTGATGGCCTCCTACCAAAAAATACGCCTAGGAATTCTTACGATTTCAGACAGGGCTTCCCAAGGCACCTATGAAGACATTTCTGGCAAGATCATTGCGCAAGCAATGAAAAACCTCATTGCCAATCCTTTAAATATTTATTATCGCATTGTTCCTGACGAAAAACGCTTCATCGTAGCTACGCTGCGCGAGCTTTGCGATAAACAAAAATGTTCTCTTGTTGTGACAACAGGCGGAACAGGCCCGGCCAAACGTGATGTGACACCAGAAGCCACGCAAAAGGTATGCAAAAAACTTTTACCGGGTTTCGGCGAGGCTATGCGCGCCGCATCAATGCGCCAAACACCGACCGCAATCCTTTCGCGTCAAAATGCAGGCATACGCGAAAAAACCCTTATCGTTAATTTGCCCGGCAGCCCCAAAGCCATCACAACATGTTTAAACGCGATTGCCGGTGCACTTGGCGACTGCTTAAGGGTTCTTGACGGCCCAAATCTTTTTTATCGCAAAAAACAATTAAACATTAATCACCATAAAAGGAGTTGATCTATGTCAGAAGCAAAAAACACAGAACTTGAAAGGATCACAAGTATCATTGATCATGAAATTCGCCCCTTTTTGCAACGTGATGGGGGAGACCTTACGATCTTGGATTTCAAAGACAATGTCCTCACCATTAATTATCAAGGCGCCTGTGGCTGCTGTCCTCATGCGAAAATGGGCACGCTCATGATGATCGAAGAAACATTAAAAGAACGATATAGTCCTGATATAAAAGTCAAAATCGCATAAATAAATGACACTTGCCTTAAAAACACCGTTATTGACAACAAAGATCTTGGACCAACGCAGCCGTACGCTCCACGATTTACGCATTTCTGTTACTGAGCGATGCAATTTCCGCTGTCCTCATTGCATGCCGCTTGAAGCTGCTCAGGATCAGAGTAATCTCCTCGCCTGCGATGATTATCTTGCCATTAACGACATTGTTCGTATTGCACATATTGCAACGAAACTCGGTGTTTCTAAGATCAGGCTCACGGGTGGAGAACCCTTGTTGCGCGCAGATCTAGTTGATCTAGTTTACAAGCTCGAGCAACTTGATCCATCAATGGATATCGCTCTCACAACAAATGGTTATCTATTAAGCAAGCACCTCTTTGCGCTTAAGGCCGCAGGCCTTAAGCGCCTTACCATCAGCCTCAATGGCCTTGATGAAAAAACGTTTCATCAAATGAATGGCCATCGGTACAACTTAAAGACAGTCCTTGAGGCTATTCAGAACGCTGAAAAGGCTGGTTTTTCTCCGCTCAAAATTAATGTAGTTGTTCAAAGAAATATCAATGAAAAAGCTATTCTCAAATTAGTTGAATATTTTCGTGGAACACCGCATATTTTACGCTTTATTGAGTATATGGATGTAGGGACCCAAAACGGCTGGACCATCGACCAAGTTGTCTACGCGCAAAATATTTTTAACATGATCCATGCGCGCTATCCGCTGCAAGCCCTTGAGGAAAATTATCCAGGCGAAACAGCAAGGCGCTATGCTTACGAAGATGGAAAAGGAGAGATCGGCCTTATTGCCTCGGTAAGCGATCCTTTTTGCCATACATGCAATCGCTTGCGTCTAACACCCGATGGAAAACTTTACACTTGTCTTTTTGCGCGTGAGGGTATCGATCTTAAGCGAAAACTGCTTGAAGGCGCCAGCGACGACGAGATCCTTGAAACGATCAAAAAAGCCTGGCAAGATCGAAAGGATGCTTATTCGCAAGAACGTTGCCGCTTCCTAGCTAAGAATGAAAAAAGCAAGAAAATTGAAATGTATAAAATTGGCGGGTAAAAACACGATCAATAAATTACTGAAAATTTCCCATCATCCTAACTTCACGATCCAAAACAATCCCAAATTTCTCAGCAACAGCCTTTTCCATCCTTTGCGATAACGCAAAAACATCGCAGGCCGTGCAATTTTTTGCTTTCTTAACAAGGATATTCGCGTGTTTCTCAAAAACACCCGCTCCTCCGACAGACATCGCCTTGGCGCCAACTTGGTCTAAAAACCAACCAGCTGCCTGACGACGGTCGGCAGGATTTGTTGCTTCAATATTCTTAAAAAAACTACCC
>JBAYLJ010000142.1:0-3849 GCA_041664145.1 Candidatus Omnitrophota bacterium
AGCCGTAAAAAGAGTTTAGAGAAGTTAACGATCGAAGAGATCCGTCCATCATCGAGAAAATATCCGTATGTTGGTTTTGAGCAAGAGCGTGAAGCGGGGAATGATTTGCTACATATCAATAGCTTGTCCAAATCTATCGATGGACAGGTGATGTTTGAGAACTTTAATATTACCATTGAAAAAGGAGACAAGGTTGCCTTTGTCGGGCCAAATGATCTGGCCAAGACCATGCTTTTCCAAATTCTAATGGATGAATTGAAAGCTGATAGCGGAGATTTTAAATGGGGGTTTTCGACGCGTCGGGCCTATTATCCAAAAGAGAATTTTAAATATTTTGATAATGATCTTAACATTATTGATTGGCTTCGTCAGTTCTCCGACAATACGGATGAGAACTTTGTCAGAGGATTTTTAGGGCGCATGCTTTTTTCCGGTGATGAAACCTTTAAGCCTGTCAAGGTTCTCTCTGGCGGGGAGAAGGTGAGATGTATGCTCGCGCGCATGATGCTTATGCAAGCGAATGTTTTGATCTTGGATGAACCGACCAACCATTTGGATCTAGAGTCTTTGACCGCGCTTAACCGCGGATTAGAGAAATTTAAAGGAACCATTCTTTTTTCTTCTCACGACCATGAGCTTGTCCAGACCGTGGCCAATCGTATTGTTGAGATCACGCCTAAGGGCTACGTTGATCTTGTCGGCACAACCTTTGATGAATATTTGGCGGATGAACGGACAAGAGAACGTTTGAAGCAGATGTACAAATGAGCCCGCCACCGATTCATCAGCGGCCGAATTTACCCCGAACATTCGTAGAACGTAAGGGGCAATAAAGTCCAAGGTTGCAGAACGGTCGTTATTTTTAACCCTTGACGCGTTTTAAGGTTAGCCTATACTGTCGGTGTAGGGATTCAAATATTTGAAAGAAAATATGATTTTATGCATTGTTGTTTAACGAAAGGAAAATAAAAATGAGTGAAGAGTTTAAACATGAAGTTCCTGTCGCGCCAGAGGGCGAAACAGACGTTGTTGCTTTGATCAAAAAAATGCAGCAGCAGTTAACCGCCTTAGATAAGAAAATAGAGATCTTGATGAGTCGGCCCAAGGAAAGCTCTTTTGGTCGTAAGTCTTTTTCTCGACCATCTGGTTCTTTCAATCGTCCGTCTTTTCATGGCAGAGATGACCGTCGTCCATCAGATAGGGGCGAGTATCGTCACGGTGGAAGAGAGTCATTCGGAGGCAGGGATTCTTTTCGACCGAGAGAAGCACGTGAAGGTAATTTTAGAGAACGAGACTCTAGAGAAGGCCGTTCTTTTGAGAAGAAACCTTATAGCGGTGAAAGATCTCATAGCAGCAGTGAAAGACCTCATAGTGGGGAACCGCGAGCCTTTGCACCAAGAAAGAAACCATTCTTTCTTAAGCGAAAAGAGCGGGAATAAATAAAAACTGTTGAAAGATTGATAAGCCCTGATGAAAGTTCATCAGGGCTTTTTTAAGTGAAGTCCATGGCTTATGGATGCCCTTTGGGCGACATAAGCATGCTGACTGAACTTACTCCTGCCTATTTTCAAAAAAATATGTAGGAGTTCATGACATGAACTTGACAAGAAGCTTGTTTCATGTTGTAATCATTTGCAAATAAAAGGGGAGGTCGCTAAAGCGGCCTGAGAGTCTTCGTGGTAACGAAGTGACCCTAATAACCTGATCTGGATAATGCCAGCGGAGGGAAAGGAGGCAACAGCTTTTGATCCTCATGCATTGGGCATGAGGATTTTTTAATGAAGACGCGCTTTACGGAGCGCAAGCGGACGTAAATCGCTGTCTGAATTAACCCCGACGAATGGGTGAAAATTTTGTTCAAAATTTTTGCCCAGATATGAGTCGGGGCAACTTAAATTTTTTTTAAAAAAGGAGCATGAAATGAAATTAGATGAAATAAAAATTTCTCGGGCTATTATCGAATCATACAGTAAGAAGCTTGTCAGCGCGCTGGATGTTGACGTGGTGATCGTTGGCGGAGGACCGGCGGGAATGGTTTGCGGTTATTATTTGGCAAAAGCAGGCAAGCGCGTTGTCTTGTTTGAGCGCAAGCTTTCTATTGGGGGCGGGATGTGGGGCGGTGGCGTGATGTTCAACGAGATCGTGATCCAAGAGTCAGCGAAAAAGATCATGAACGAATTTGGGATTACAACACGACAGTATGAAAAAGGTTATTATTTATCCGACTCCATTGAAAGCGTATCCACCATTTGTTCAAAGGCCGTTAAGGCAGGCTTAAAGATCTTCAATCTTTTAAGCGCTGAAGATGTTATGATCCGGGGGAAAAAGGTTTGCGGTTTGGTATTAAACTGGACCGCGGTTGAGATGGCCCATTTGCATGTGGATCCCATTACAATACGGGCAAAATTTGTCGTGGACGCAACCGGTCATCCTGCCGAGGTGGCGCGGATCATTGAGAAAAAATCCGGCATTCAGCTAAAAACGCGATCCGGCAAGCTCATGGGAGAGCAGTCGATGTGGGCCGAGGTTGGCGAAGAGACCATTGTTAAGAATTCTAAAGAGTTGTGTCCCGGGTTTTATGTCTGCGGCATGTGCGCTAACGCGGTTTTCGGGGGCCCTCGCATGGGCCCGATCTTTGGCGGGATGCTTCTTTCGGGGCAGAAGGTTGCAGAGAAGATTAGAAAACAGCTTGTATAGATAATTGTCAGAATCGTGGGGTGAAAAAGGGCGTTTCCATTAACGGAAGCGCCCTTTTAGTCTGTCCTTGATTTAGGAATGATCTTTTTTGGAACTTTTTTTGAATTCTTATTGTCTAATATAATGTGAGAGGGAGAGCAAAGACATTTTTTGAATATGGCCTAGGAGCTTTTCTTATTTCTGGTAGAATTAAGGTAAGCTTTTTTATTCTAATCCTCAGGAAGCTGTAAATGCGAAAATTTAAAATTGTATTAATACTTATATTATTAGTTACCTTCCATTTCTTTTTATCCTCAGCTCAAGCCGAAGAAGTTTTGACCTGGGAAAACTGTTTGTCAGAGGCTGCTAAAAATAATCCAGATCTGATCTCTGCAGGGGAAGATATTAGCCAGGCGCAGGCCAGCAAAGCTATAACGGCAAGCGGCCTTTTCCCTCAGGTGAGCGCCGACCTGAGCGCCACAAGGGCAGAAAAGAGCGAAAAGACATCGAACAGTTATTCTTACGGCGTTTCGGGAACACAGCTTTTATTCGATGGATTTCAAACAACAAACAATGTCAACGCAGCGGCAGAAAATATTAACGCCACAAAACATCAGTATCGTTTTACCTCATCACAGATAAGATTCTCTTTGCGCAGCGCGTTCGCTGATCTTTTATATGTTCAAGAGCTTATAAAAGTTACTCAGGAAATCGTTAAGATCAGGCGTGATAACCTTGTTTTAATTACTCTCAGTTATGAATCTGGGCTAGAACACAAAGGAGCGCTTTTGACTTCTCAGGCCGATCTGGCGGAAGCTGAGTTTGAGCTCGTAAGGGCGACGAGAAATTTTGAGGTAGCGCAAAGACAGCTTGTTAAAGAAATGGGGCGTAGTGAATTGACTCCGATCAAGGTTGAAGGTGATTTTACCATTGCGCAGGCAAATTTAGAAAAACCTGATTTTGTAAGTATTGCAAAAAATAATCCTTCACTGCAACAATTGATGGCCAAAGAAAATGTCGCTGCGCTAGGGATCAGATCTGCTTATGCAAATTTTTTCCCTACCGTTTCAGCTCAGGCAGGTGCTGGAAAAACCGGTTCGAAATGGGCACCAGCCGACGATCAGTGGAATATCGGGTTGAGCCTTAGCGTGCCTTTGTTTGAAGGGGGCTTAA
>JBAYLJ010000143.1:0-3767 GCA_041664145.1 Candidatus Omnitrophota bacterium
ACGCGTTACCGGCGCAGCATCCAGAAGTTCAACCAAATTATGCCTGCACCCTTTGAGAGGCACAACGGCAAGGAACAATGCCAGGACAATGGCCATGACCGGATCCACATAAGGCGCGATATGCGTATACCCGAGGTTCTGCGCAACAAGTCCAAAAATAAAACCCGCGCACACGCCAAAGGACAACATCGTGTCGGCCATCCAGTGGATGCTCGTTGCCTTGATCATCTGTGAATTGGTTTTTTGAGCGGCGTGCTTTAAATACCCCGTGATCAATACGCCTAAGATACCGGAAAAAAAAGTGGCAATGACCGGCAAGGTGTACGTATGCACGGCTTCGGCATGCACGATATCCTGAACGGCAAATTTAATACTGATAATACAAGTCACCACGATCAAAACGCCCTGCACAGAGGCGGTAAGCGGTTCATATTTATGATATCCAAAATGATACGCGTCATCCGGAGGCAGGTTTATTTTCTTAATAGCAAACTGCATCAAAAACCCTGCCGCCAAAATGACCAGGCTCGCAGAGGCATCCAAGATCAGAGTAACGGAATCAACGATGACGCCGACGATGGCTGAAACAAGAAATAGCGCAATGGAACCAAAAATAGAGATCCGCGCTGCCCAAAGCTGCTGGTGCTCTTTTCCCGTCACAGCGCTTGCTGTTTTCTTGAACATGTTCCTTTATCCTTTCTTGATACCCTTGAGCTAACTGATCACAAAACAAAAAATGGGCCTAGTTAAAATCTCAATGCGCGTGCGCCCCGCAAACGTCATCTCTCAACTGCTGCCTAAGAGACTTTGAGTTCACAGCGATTTTGCCATAGGCCATGGATATTGCAATAACTCGAAGCTAAAATAGCCCCCGGCTTGTCGGTCTTAAAACTTACCACAACCATCGGCTGAGTATATACCGTGCTGGTGTCAGGGCCGTTGACGGACGCGCCGTGTGCGGAAAATTCTGCCCGGCCGATCTGATAAGGAAATTTTTCCCCTTCCGGATGAAAATAAAGTTCAATCCAGCAAATATGATGTTCTGATTTGTTGGGATGGGCGATCTCCTTGCCAACCGTTGCCACGACCTTAACGATGTCTCCCTTTTTGACCGCCTCCGGCGCTTCAAGCACGGGGACATGCTTTTCTGCTTTCCAATCCGCACTCTGAAATAGATCTTTTACGTCAGCCATACCTGACCTCCTTTATGTTATGATTCTTTTGTATCATGATTTTACTAAAAAACATCCTGGCGAGACAACCTCTCTTGGACAGATTCAACAAGCAAATCCATCATCAAAACCTTGATGTCAGAAAAAACAAAAAAACGTACCAAACATTTTTTGGGGACAGGTAAGTAATTCTGTCCCGGTCCCGATCCACATCCGCCTTCGCTAAAATGCTTTTGGCTTCGGCGGATTACCCACGCATTCATCCATCCCGCAGAAGTTCTGCGGGATGGCATTCTGCGAAGGCGGGTAAAAAAGGGCAGTCCGCTCAAGCGGACTGCCCTTAAATTTCCCTTATCCTTTCACGCGTGACATGGAGATATCTTACCCTTTTATTTATTAGCTGGCAACAAAAACTCATTTTAGGATTACACAAAAACTAAAAGGGCCCTGTCAGAATGACAGGGCCCAACAAGAACAACACTCTTTTCTTCGATTGCCGCCGAGACTAAAGATCATCCTCCATAGGATCTCGATCGGGAAGGCCCTTAGGTCCTCCTCGCATGTTATGGCCTTGTTTGCCATCTTTGCCCTTTTGTTTCATCTTGTCTGGGGCATGCTCTTTAAACTTTTCAAATTGCTCAGGCGTTAAAATAGATTTCACAAATAAAATACCGTCAATGCGCATATCGATCAATTGGGCTTGCAAATTCTTAAGTTCTGTCGCGATTTGCTTCACGACCCCCTGATCAACCTCTGGCTTTTCCAATTCTGCTTTTAGCTGATCTTTTTTCTGCTTTGTGCTTTCCTTGATCACTTTCATCTTTTCTCTGTGCTCTGTGCGGTGAGCTTTCAGCTGCGCGGATTGTTCCGGAGTGATCCCAAGCTCTTTATCCATCTTCTGGATCATTTCCTCGCTAGGCCCGCGTCCATTCACATAAGGCCCTTCCCCTTTTCCTTGCGCTTGCGCCAACTGCACCCAAACAAAAAAGATACTCAGGGCCAACACGCCTACGACGACTGCTTTTTTTCTATTCATGGCTCTCGCCTCCTTTCACTTCTCTTAGACACTCAAAGGGCTAAAAAAGTTCCCTGATCCTTTACAAAAAATACTTCTCGATACCAGAACCAAATCCCTCTTCTTGATCCGTTCCTTCTTGGTCGCTTTGTAAAAAAGAAAAATAACTCGCGACATTGTTTGCATAAAAAGTTTCTTGCTGCACTTTTGCAAGCGGCTTTAAGATCAATGTCTTACCTAAAAAAGAAACAAACAAAGCAACAAGAATAATGCTAGCAAGCGCAAACGCCAATCGCGGGACCTTAAAAAAATCACGCGCAGATTCTAAAAAACCTTCCAAGCGATAACCCCACGAATTTTTCTCTTCAAGGCGCTCTTTAATTTTCCCCCACGTATCCGGCGATGGGTCAAAATGCTGGCTCTGGCGAAAAGGATCCACGAGCGCTTGCATGGCTTGCGCTTTAAATTCCCGACAGGCGGTACACGACGCCAGATGCGCTTCAAGCGCGCTTTTTTGAGACACCGATAAGCGCCCATCCATATCATCTGTAAGGATCAACTCTTGAATTTCTTTACATGTCATAGGGATCACCTCTTTTCTTAAAAAAATCTTTCATTTGTTCCCGTGCCCTTTTTAACCGCGAACGCACGGTATTAATATTGATGTTCAAACTTTTTGCGATCTCCTCATAGCTTAGGCCCTCAACGTTACGCAAGACAACGCAGGCACGCTGATCTAAGTTAAGACAGCTTAACAAATGCGCCACAAGATCTTCGCCAATAACATTACTTTTCAACGAGGGGTTCTCAAAGCTCACTTCCTGCATTTGATGATCATCCAGGGTCACTGTCTTTTGCCTATGATTACGCTTGCATCGATTAAGCGCTGTATTGACGGTAATACGATAAAGCCATGTTTTAAAGGAGGAGCGAAACTCAAAATGCTTAAGATTTTTATAAACACTGACAAAAACATCCTGGGTAATCTCTTGGGCATCTTCTCTTTTATGCACCATACGCAAAGCAACCGTGTAGACAAAGCTCGCGCAGTCCTTGTAAATATGCTCAAACGCCTTTAAATCTCCTTGGGCTGCTTTTTCCAAAACATCCACAGCGAGCTCTTGCATGCCTTTACCCTTTCTACTCTTTTAGACAATCAAATATAGAAAAAAGTTCCCACCACGTTTACCGAACGCCCAGCATCATGATCCGGGCACCCAAGAACATTAAGATCGCTCCGCACGCGTATTGCAGAAAAATTTTGATCTTCTGGTTCTGCGACAATACTTGTGCAAATTTGCCTGAAAGAGCTATCAAGAGCACAAGCGGAGAACAAATCGTCCCCAAGCCAAAAACAAGAATATACATCATGGCCTCGAACGGGCTTTTGGAAACCAGAACCACATAATTGAGCATCCCCAAAAGCGGCAAGCACGGCGAAAGGCCAACCAAAAAACCCGCGAGCCCCACATTGCGGACATGGCCTTTGTTAACGATAGCGCATGTGTTCCCAAAAAACCCTTTGACGCCAAAACATGTCACGGCTCCCAGAGCGATGATAAAAAACCCTAAAACAAAAT
>JBAYLJ010000144.1:0-3726 GCA_041664145.1 Candidatus Omnitrophota bacterium
TTATAATTTTGACGACGGGCTTGATGAGCAAAAAGAAATGGAAATTTGCCGTTACCGGCGATGAGTCCTAAAATTTGCTTGTCTTGCGACATTAGCTACAAAGTCCTCTTTGAGAAGTTTGCACAAAATGCAAAAGATGCTCGATCTCTGGGCTCAGCGTGATTTGTTTTTTGATTTCTTCCACAGCTGTTGGCTTGGTCAACTCTGAAAAAAATAAGATCTTAAAAGCTTTTTTGAGCTCCCGGAGAGTTTGGCTGCTAAAACTTGCGCGCCTTAGCCCCACCAAATTAAGTCCATAAACACGCGCGGGATGTCCATCACAGGTTGAAAACGGAGGAATATCCTGAACGACCTTGGAGCAACCTCCCACGATAGAATGTTTGCCTAAGCGAACAAACTGATGGATCGCGGTCAAGCCCCCGATCACCACATGATCCTCTAAGGTCACATGGCCCGCCAAGGTGCCGACATTGGCTAGCGTACAATGACTACCGATCAAACAATCATGGGCCACGTGCGAATAGGCCATAAAAAGATTGTCATCACCAATTTTTGTTTTCCCGCCTTCGCCTGTGCCGGGATTCATGGTCACGAACTCACGAATAATATTATTTTCACCGATCTCAAGATAGGTTTTTTCTTCCTTCTTAAATTTTCGATCCTGAGGAATGCTTCCGACAACAGCACCGCTAAAAATCTCGGTGTTTGAGCCGATAGAGGTACGTCCGTCCACGACACAATGGCTTGCAACCTTTACTCCCTTGGACAAGGTCACGCCCTTGCCGATGACAGAATAAGGGCCGATCGTAACGTCCTTGGCAATTTTTGCACTAGAATGAATGATCGCTGTTTTATGAATGCTCATTTTTTAACTCTTTAAATAGGAAAGATCTGTAAACGAAAACATGAGATCAGCCTCAACGACAACCTTGCCATCAACCTTGGCAACGCCTTTGACCTGAGCGAAACGTGATTTGCATCGCAAGACATCAACCTCAAAGATCAATTGATCGCCAGGCTCGACGACTTTGCGAAATTTCACATTATCAATGGCCATAAAAAGCGCAAGTTTGTCTTTATTTTCAGGATCGGTTAAAACGGCAATCCCGCCAACCTGGGCCATAGCTTCCACCATCAAAACTCCTGGCATCACAGGCTTGTCCGGAAAATGTCCCTGGAAAAAAGGTTCATTGGCGGTAACATTTTTTACAGCCACCGCACGCTTGCCGGGTGTAAGCTCAATAACTCTATCAACAAACAAAAAAGGATAGCGATGAGGCAGAATATCACGGATCCCGTTAATGTCGATGACGGTCTTGTGTGCATGCTCATGGGCTTTAGGTGTAAACTGCTTTTCATATTTTTCTTGCTGCTCAACAATTTTTTGCAATAATCGTCGATTAAGCCTATGCCCGCTTTTCATCCCCAAAATATGGCCTCGCACGGGCTTACCCAATAAATAAAGATCCTCAACATAATCTAAAATTTTATGCCGTACAAATTCATCTGGAAAACGAAGCTCGTTGTCTTTTACGCCCTTATCCGTCACAACAAGTGTATTGGTATGATTAGCACCCTTACCTAAACCTTGGCTTTGAAGCGATTGGGCTTCACTCTCAAGGCAAAAAGTTCTCGAAGGGGATATCTCTTTCTCGAAAACCTGTGCATTCATTTCACGACTAAAAAACTGCGCCGCTAACATCGGATGCTCATAATCCAGCATATAAGAAACCTTGAGTTCGGAGGCTGGTGTTGCAAAAAGAGAGGATTCCTTTTCCTCAAGACAAATGGGCTCTTTAATATCAATAAATTCCCTATCGGCTGCTTGATCAACCACCACAGCCTTTTTAAGTGCCTGATAATAATCCTGCCCGCTACCGTCAAGCCCAGGCAATTCTTCCGCATCGATCTCAACAATAAGATTGTCAATTTGCAATCCGTACAATACCGCCATCAAATGCTCAACGGTATGAACAATGGCTTCGCCGTCTTTAAGCGATGTGCAACGCGACAAGGCCTCCTGATGTAAAATATTTTTATACTCCGCTTTTACCGTCGGGCTTCCAGGAAGATCAACGCGGACAAAACAAATACCGCTATGTTCTTTCGCAGGTTTAAAAATGACCTTGGCCTCTTTACCCAAATGAAGCCCCTTGCCATGCACCGAAGTTTCGCGCTGAATAGTCTTTTGCTTAGCTTGCATATTATTTATTATTTAATCTTTCTTCAAGAGCTGCCACCTTTGTTTTAAGCTCATGAATTGTTTTGATATATTCTGGCAATCTTTGCAATGCCGCATTAACTCTTTTTGCCTTATCATGTGGTTTAGCCGGATAGCCAGAAACAAATGTTTTCGCAGGAACAGACTTTGTCACGCCTGCTTGAGCCGCGACCACAGCGCCTTCACCAATGGTTAGATGCCCGGCAATACCCGCCTGGCCGGCTAAAATGGCCCCATCTTTTATCTCAACGCTTCCGGAGATCCCCGCCTGAGAGACAATAAGACAATTTCGTCCAATAATAACATTGTGCGCAACCTGAACAAGATTATCGATCTTAGTTCCTTGACCTATAAATGTTTTGTCAAAGCGTGCACGGTCAATCGTAACGTTGGCCCCGATCTCTACATCATCTTCAATGATCACAGTACCAACTTGTGGGATCTTATGATGAACATCTTCCACTTGAGCAAAACCAAAACCGTCGGAACCGATCACCGTCCCAGAATGAATAATCGCCCGATCACCAATCGTAACACGTTCACGAATTGTTACATTGGGATAGATCAAAGCGTGCAAACCTATAGAGGTCTCATGTCCAATAAAACAACCGCTATAGATAACCGCATCATCGCCGATAACAACCTTACCTTCCACAACCGTGTAGGCACCGATAGCAACATTCTTTCCGATCTTTGCGTCTTTGGCAATGATGGCGGTCGGATGGATACCTTTGATCTGATGCTCTTGCTCGCCTAAAACAAACGAAGCAATCTTTGCAAAAGCAAGCGAAGGATTGTCCACAAGAACAAGATTCTTGCTGCTTGCCCCCACATTGCAAGGGGCAATAATGGCTGAAGCTTTTGTTGATTCCATCAAAGAAAAATATTTGATATTAGCAACAAAAGTGATGTCGCCTTCCTGAGCTTCTTTGATACCTGAAATACCCCTAATAACGATGTTCTCATCGCCTTGAACTTTGCCATTAAGATATTGTGCAATTTCTCGAAGCTTTTTTTGCATAAGTAAAAAGATTTACTTTTTTGCGTTTAAAATATCAAGAATTTTCTGTGTTAAATCAAAGGTTTCTGCGCCGTAAATCAAAACACGATCATTTAAAATAATATCGTATTTTTCCTTTTGCGCATAATTCTTAACAACGCCTTCGATCTCAAGCAAAATTTCACGGATCTTGTCATCTCGATCTTTGCGTAAATCCGTTTCATTCTTTTGCATAAATTCTTTAAGAGTTTGCTTGTCTTTTTCCATCTGCTGCGCTAAAGCTGCGCGCTCATTCTCCTTTAAGAGAGTGATCTTACGCTCGGACTCCTGGATCTTGGCAACCAGATCATTAAGCTGTTTCTTGTATTCTGTACTCTTTTGTTCGAGAACTTTATCATAATCAACTGTTTTCGTATATTGATCAAAGACGCGCGTCAAGCTGACATATCCGATCTTGAGGGCCTCCTGTGCAAAACTTACCTGCGTGAAACACAACATTAAAAAA
>JBAYLJ010000145.1:0-3706 GCA_041664145.1 Candidatus Omnitrophota bacterium
ACACAGCATTTTTCGATCTGGGCAAAGAAATATCATATGCCTTATATCTCTATGATCGATGATCTTGAATTTGATCTAGTTCATCAAAGAGTCAAGCTAGGAGGTAAATGGTTTCAAGAAGGTGATGTTATTACCATGGATGGCTATCGGGGTTTGATTTTTGAAGGTAACCTTGTTAAAAAGGAAGATGAACGGGTCTCCTCTCCAGCATCCTTAAGAGAAATAGAAAAAAGTTCTTCTACGGTTGGCGGTATTGATTTAATGAAAACTTATGAAATTCTTAACATCAAGACAGATGATGTTGGCAGCCCTTTTCCCGTTGAATTTCAGGCCACAGAGGATATTAAGTTTGATGGGCTGATTCCTGTCATTATCGATATTGTTCCAGGAGTTAGCGTTCCAGCTCTTTTAGGGCTCGAGGGAGAAGAATCTTTAAAGCAGCATGCCGCTCTTTAGTATTTTCTTAGACAACGGGGGGGGTGCCTAGCGTTTGTTATTCTTTATATTTTTTATGTGTAGCTACCTTGATTTCTTAAGAAAATGTGCTATATTTGAACAAAATCCTATAAATTAGAAAATAAATCTCGTTTCTTTTAACTAATCGCCACGGATAAAAAAGGAGTAAGTCATGATCAGTACCTTTGAACGAAGAAAGCATACGTTTTCTTACCGGGGACTCTGTGCTTTTATCGCAGTTGCATTCTTTCTAACCTCAGTTGTTTTCCCAAGCACAAGCTATGCGCAAGGGGTTAGTCTGCCTATGCCAGGTACGATGATCAATATGACGCCGGCCTTTGCTCCTGCAATCATTAAAGGGGTTAAGATCGATCCTCGCCAACCATTTCAATTTGAATTTATTATTGATACCGGCCGTGACCATCTTCAGGGTGATCAATTAAAAGACGAAGCTAATAAGTTAATTAAATATTTCTTCGCTGCTGTTACCGTTCCGGACAATGAACTTTGGGTCAACCTTTCTCCTTACGAAAAGGACCGTATTGTTCCTGAAGAATTTGGAAAAACAGAAATGGGCCGTGATCTTCTGGCCCAGGATTATATTTTAAAACAGCTGACAGCTTCCTTAATATACCCGGAAGACAACCTTGGTAAGAAGTTTTGGGATCGCGTTTACCAAAAAGCTTATGAGCGCTATGGGACAACCAATATCCCGCTCAATACCTTTAATAAGGTTTGGGTGATCCCGGACAAAGCGGTCGTTTATGAATATCAGGGGACAACGGCTTTTATCGTGGACAGACATTTGAAGGTTATGCTGGAAGAAGATTATCTTTCTCTCCAAAATAATATTAAAAATGAGAAATTTGGAGCCAATCTTTCCTCAGAAGGAAAAGCAAAAGATGTCAATAGCATTTCTTCTGAAATTGTTCGAGAAATCTTAATTCCGGAGATAGAAAAAGAAGTTAATTTTGGTAAGAATTTCGCTAATCTGCGTCAAATCTATAATTCCATGATCTTATCAACATGGTATAAGAAACGACTCAAGGAGACTATTTTATCCGGGGTTTATGCGAACCAAAATAAAATAGCCGGCGTTGATATTGCTGATAAAGCGGCTTCCGAAAAGATTTACGCGCAATATCTTGAGGCCTTTAAGAAGGGTGTCTACGATTTTGTGAAGGTTGATTATGATAAAAATGAAAAAAGAAATATTCCTCGTAAGTATTTCTCTGGTGGTTGTCAGCATAACGCATCTGCCGTAGAAATAAAAACTGATAGATCTCAGCTAACAGTCCCTGAGCAAGTTTATGGTTTTAAACCCGGAGAAGGGGGATCAGCAGGGGGAGATTTTGTCATTGTAGGCGGCAGGACAGTCCCGGCCGTTTCTGATGAAAATAAAGAACAACCGATTCGAAAGACTAGTGTAACCTCTGCGGTTGCGACAGCAGAAAATGTCAACAAGATAGTGTCTAGGCCTCGTACAGATATTCAAAATAGAAAAGCTTCCTTCCAAGATCAAGCTCCTCTTACACCTGCAGAGCAAAAAAAGATGCCTGATCCTAAAGAAGGATCTTTTCTTGAAAAAGGTTGGGTTATCGCGAACCATATCTTGGTAAGTTTTCACGCTGCGTTCATTACAAGCCTTCTTTCTCTTTCTGATAATATTACGGATAAGGGTGATGTTTTAAGTTTTGTGTTTACTTCTCCGGAAACATTAGTTTCTGGTCTTTTTATGTGGATAACCTGGCACACGGGTATTGCTATTCATGAAATGGGGCATTATTTGACTGCCCTTAAGGTTGACGCTTTAAAAAGCGATATTCTTAAGGATGCAAAAAAAGCTAAGGAAGCCGCGGATAAGAATATTTTTACTAAGGCAGCTTATTACGCAAAGATGTTTGCGCTCATTCCTTATGGTAAATTTAAGGGTGTTACTAAAAGCGGATTAAATTATTATGCAGATGCCCCTTACAATAGCAGGGTAAAAGCAGCGGGTCCGAAGATCAGCAGGGTTTTAGGGATCGCCGGTTTAGCGGTGGCCGTTATTGGCATTACTGTCGGCTTGCTGTCTGGGGCGGATTCCTCTATTTATATTGGCCGACTTGCTTTAGGCCTAGGTGCTATCGGGCTGTTGGATTTCTTGATGGCTGATCCCGGGGAATATAAGAAATATAAAGCTGAAGAAAAAGAAGCAAAAGAAAAAGCTGCAAAAGTTAAAGAACAAGAAAGCACTTCAGGAGATGGATGGATTGATCGTGTGGCAGCGATCAAAAAGAGAATGGTGGAAACGAGGCCATGGATAGCAAGATTAGGAATGAGGGTCATTCGTGCGCCATGGCAATATCGTAACTCTGGTATGGGAGGGCGTCATACAGAAAAAGAATATCCAGAATCAAATATTTCCATGCAGGAAACAATGTTTGTTCCTTTAAGAGAAGTAAGCTATGAAGAATTTCAAGAGATGACTGTTAAGCTACAGGATCGTCTTAAGAAAATTATTGAAAATGCTGAGGGTGGACGCGTTATGGGTATCGGCTTAGAGGGCGGGCTGGCTCCTTATATTGAAAAAGAAAAGCAGGATCTTGTTCCTGAACAAAGACTTTGGCGTATGGCAAAGCAGGCCATTGAGGAGTGCGGTTATCTTCCTGGTGTTGACGTTGGGATTGCCCTTGACCCTGCTGCGAGCGAGCTTGAGAATGCTTACCGTGCAGAAAAAGGCGAGCCTGATGCCGTTGGTATGTATTTGTTTTGGAGGTCTGAGGATAAAGTTCCTATGAATCGTAAGGAAATCCTTGCGCTGTACGAAACGGCCATGATTCGTGATAACGTTCCCATTGTTTCCATTGAGGATGGTTTTGCGGAAGACGACCATGATGGATGGAAATTAATTATGAACAAATATGGAGATAAGATCTTTATTATCGGTGATGATTCGGTTACAACGAGAGACTCTTCTATTGAAGAAGCTGCTGATAATGGTGAGCTTAACACCTTTTTGGTAAAAGCAAATCAGATCGGAACCTTATCTGAAACAATTATTGCCTTAGCGGTCGCTATTGGCAAGGGTGTTGAGACCGTTACCTCGCATCGTTCCAAATCTCCAAATGATGATATGGAGGCGCATATCGCTTTAGCCGCAAGATCCGTTGGCCTAAAAACCGGAGGAGGCGCCAACACTGAGCGTTTGCATAAATATGGTGCGGTTATCAAGATCATGGGTGAAACTATTCAAAAGGCAAAAAAAGAA
>JBAYLJ010000146.1:0-3700 GCA_041664145.1 Candidatus Omnitrophota bacterium
TGACCGCCAGTGCAATCGGAAAGGCAATTATCTCTTTCGCGATCAAAATGTTCGCCCGGAGGACAGGTGCGCACAGGACGGCACTGGCTCATACGCTCGTTCCAATAAAAATTGTTGCGGCATACACATTGGTTATTTTCCCAAACCTGACCGCCAGTGCAATCGGAAAGGCAATTATCTCTTTCGCGATCAAAATGTTCGCCCGGAGGACAGGTGCGCACAGGACGGCATTGGCTCATACGTTCGTTCCAATAAAAATTGTTGCGGCATACACATTGGTTGTTTTCCCAGACTTGACCGCCAGTGCAATCAGGAACATCTAGAGGTTGCAATTCCAAACCGCCCCGCGGGGCAACAACTCTCCCGGAGACTCCATGGACTACCCCTCGGACACCCTCCTGACAAAAAGCACTCGTATTCATCAACCCTATAAAAAGTAAGAATAAAACTGCTTTCAACTTCATCATCATCTCCTTTGTTTCCTGAACATTACGTTTTATTTTAAAACAAAATGCTCTTTATCAAGTTGCGAATTTTCTAAAACTTAAGCTTGGCAAATATAAAATAATAAGATCCGCTTGTCCTCTATTGGTCATATTATATGAAGAATACAAGATCATATCAAGAAATTTTGGCTCTCATAAAATGATCACTTAAAAATCCTTTGACGAATGGATATCCCTACCATATCATAAAGAATGTGGAAAATTCTCCTCAGAAATTATACTATCCCTTCCTTGACGGATTCAGAGGCATCGCCAGTATTACAGTGTTGATCGGCCACATCTCTGTTTTTTTCGACACACGTATGTTGCCTGGAGTATTCTTTCGCACGATCACTTTCTTAGGGCCCTTAGGCCATCTAGGCATTGACATCTTCTTTGTCATAAGCGGTTTTCTGATTTCTGGGATATTAATTCCTGATCTTAAAGAAGAAATGAATATCCTTCGTTTTTACAAACGACGCTTCTTTAAAATTATTCCCCAATACTATCTTCTTATTATCTTCACCATTGGTTTATCTGAGGTATTGCTAGCGATCGTCAGATCCGTAAGCACAACGAATGAATCTTTTGAATTTGCAAAAACTTTTGGTTATTTCTTATTTTTGCAAAACTATTATGCAGAACCTCTGCGACTTCTTGCCCACACGTGGTCATTAGCCGTTGAGGAGCACTTTTATCTCTTCTATCCCTTGATCATTTATCTCATCTTTAAAATGACCAAAGATGTCCGTCTTCGACGCAATGCCTTGCTTGGATTTTTGATCATATTTGTGATGAGCATCATTACCTTCCGGGACATCCTAAGCCATCAGGATCTCTCCTCTGTTGTCAATAATCGCACAACCTTGTATCGCGTCGATGCGATCATGTTTGGCTGTATCCTCAAGTTAACAGAATCTTATTATGCAAAAGGAAACAACAA
This sequence comes from Candidatus Omnitrophota bacterium, assembly GCA_041664145.1. Lineage (GTDB taxonomy): Bacteria > Omnitrophota > Gorgyraeia > Zapsychrales > Aceulaceae > CALGLP01. Next base: position 1,429 of record JBAYLJ010000146.1, read on the forward strand.
GGCGTGGATCATTCTCTCCCCTTTATTATTGATCTTAGGCTGTCTAGTCTATTATTATTTCACGACGGCTGTTGACAGCCTGGGAGTTATTCTTTTAAGAGGTAAACATCTTTTTGCTTACCTTGCTGCGAGTCTGATCTTTATTGCGGCGTATCGTGGGGGAAAAATACTTAAAGGAATATTCCAAAATCGTCAGCTCGTCTGGCTTGGTAAAAATTCCTACGCGATCTATTTATGGCATTATCCGCTTATTTTTATATTTCTTCTTCTGATCGCAAGGATCGGGAGGATCGCGGCGATGGGCCTGTATCTTTTTACTGCCATATTTGTTGGTTTTCTTTCAACAATGCTGATCGAAAAAAGTTTCTTAAGACTAAGAAACCGGGTTTGTCCTTAACGTTTTTTCAAAAGCTAAAAGACGAACAAAGGTCACAACAAGATGCTCCCCCAAGGAAGAAAATAGATAAATTATCTCTCCTCGGCTTCACGCTTGAGCATCTCTTCATCTCTTTCTTTGATCAATCCAAAGGCCTCACCTTTTCTTTCGCTAACAACTTCAACGCTCTCTGTAAGCTTATTATTGCTAGAATTGACATCTCCTTCGACCTCAGCTGTAATAGTGAGCCTTTGCCTGCCTTCTCGTCTGGGCGTCCAAGAAAATAAGATCTTTTCTTGCGCGCGCGGCCCCAAAGAAACATTTGTTTTATCCTGAAAACCATCTTCGCTTTCCATCATAACGAGGCACTCTCGAACATCTGCCTGAGACTCATTTTTCAAGACAACTTCAATATCGATCATCTTCTCTAAAGATATCTCACGCGGCAGGCGTATAGAATTCACGGCAACATCCGGCTTAGCAGCTCCTAAAACTTTAACGCGCTGTGACAAAGAATTATTGGCAGGATTCGGATCTTCTCTGTACTCTGCCGTCACTGTAATATTGGGTTGTCCTTCCTGCTTTGGTTCCCATTCAAAAACAACTCTTTCTTTTCTGCCAGGGGCAAGGGAAATTTTCTGAGAAGCCTTAAACCCATCCTCTGTTTCAAAACGTACTTCAAAAAGAGGTGTTTCGATTTTTGTATTATTTTTTACGCTAACTGTTATTTCAGCTCGAGCACCTAAAGAAAGCTCTTGGGCAACTTTGATATTTTCAATTTCAATATCTGGAAATACTTTTTCTTCGTTCACGCGTTCTTCTCTTGGCTGGGCTTGAGCCAAAATAGCACGCCCATCTCCTTGCCGCGGTAACAGATCGCGCTCTTTTTCTTCTCGAGAATTTTGTCCCGCACGGCCTTCTCGCACTTGACCCTGTTGATCCGTAGCGGCTTGCGTGACGGCTTGGGTAGAAGCTTGCGATGCCGCGGGAGCTTGATCCTGGGTCTCAACAGCTACAACCTGCGCTGGCGAAGCTGCAGGGATATCAGCTGAATAAACCGGACTTTGGCCTCCTGCGCGATCTGCAAAAACAACATAAAGCTTTGTCGCGCTTAAATTTCCTTCAAGCGATATCTGCTTATTTGTTTCATATTGCATCCAAGGCGTCCATTGTTGACCGTTAAAAGAAATCGCCATCTGATTAATGCCGATCGCCCAATCATTGGTGGCGGTAAAATTCGCGGAAACTGTATTTCCCGTTCTTCCGGATATCGCGATACTGCCGCGAGGCATGGGAGGGTTCGTATAAAATGTGTCGATCACCACAGGCGCAGATAGGTTCCCTGCAACCTGTAAACTTTGAGCAACAAGCTCAATAGAATCTGTCAAAGCAGCAGATATATTTTCACTAGCATCTTTTAACTGCACGTACACGGTTTTATTCCCGCTTCCGTCGGAAAGCTGCCAGGCATAATCTTTAGTGACGTTGATCTGCGGAATATCATCGGCAAAATTGATGCTATTCCACGCGCCCCAATTTGTCCCGTCGTTAGAAACCCTCAGCCTATAAATGCCCGCACCGCCAGCATTGTCCTGTCCGGTAATGCGCAGCATCACTCCTTTTTCTCCGGTTGTGGCAGCGCCGTTACTGATCACCACACTTCCTGTTGGCGGCGTCGTATCATTAAGCGCAGAAAGCGGCTGAACCGTAATGGTTTTGGTCGTCTCGGCTGTTTTTAAATTCTGATCAAAGGCAACAAGCCGCATCGTATACGTACCAGGATTTCTATATATATGGTGATAGCTCCCGGACCACGACGTTCTGCCGGCTAAAAGATTTGGGTCAAGAGCAATATCTAAATCGTTATCTCCAAACATCAGCGCAATGCTCTGGAAA
>JBAYLJ010000147.1:0-3665 GCA_041664145.1 Candidatus Omnitrophota bacterium
GAAATAATAGCATAGCCAAGAACAATTTCGAGCTTTTTAAAGCGATAGGCAAAATACACACCGAACGGGACCACAACGGACCAGACATAGGTTGCCTTCCATTGAGCTGATACGCCTAAGAAGACGATCGCCAGGAAGATACCAAATGCTGCCGGATTAAAAATATGCTTTCTTTGAAAACAAATAAGATGCTTTGAAAAGATCGCCAGAAAACTTGCCAGCACAAATTTCCACCATGCCTCATCGCTTGAAAGGACATAGCCGACAATAAGCCCTGTGATGATCGCGCTCTCGGTTATTTGGATCATTTTCTTTCTAAAATATAAAACGATCCCTTCTGCCGCGATAGCAGAAATAACCGCGGTAAGCGTGGTCAATAAAAATGCTCCGTCCTTATCTTTGAGTGCAAGAAGTAAAGCAAAACATGATAGATAAAGGATGAGCTGCGTTTTTATGGACTTAAAATTAATCATACGATGACCCAATTCCCCTTTCTATAATGATTTGATCAAATATTATGCACCTGCGAACCCTTACCGTAAAGGATCTTCCCTAAAAGCATCATGGCGATCAAGCAAAAAATACTACCGCAGAAAAAGGCTGCCCGCATGCCAGCAAGGGGATTGCTAAATTCAGAATAAATCGTTTCCATCAACACGACACCCAGCGCCATCGTAACATTCATGATGGCGTTAAACATGGCCGACACGCTGCCGCGGTTTTTTTCATTGGCAAATCCCATGATCAGATGATTGATGGGCGAAAAAAACAAGCCGTAAGCTACCGCGAGCGCGATGAGATACACGATGACCGGAGCGACTATGCCATGCCCAAGGGTAGCGACAAAAATAAAACCGGCAACGGATGCCAGGCCCATGGCAAGCGTCACCATCTTGATAGGGGCAATTCTGTCTGAAAGCTCGCCGGCGCGCAGGCCGATAGGAAGATACACAAGCGACATCACCGTAAGCAATAGGCCGATATCTCTTGCGCACATCCCCTCATGCGTCAGGTACACCGGCAAAAGAAAATTCCCGCCAAAAAACAATAAAAAACCAAGTGTGGTCGCGAGACACACCAAAATAAATGACCGATCCTTAAAGAGCGTGATATCAAGCGCCGGATCCTCAGCTTTTTTTTCGTTATGGAAAAACAGAATAAACAAAACAACCGATGACAACAAGCAGCCCCAGGTTACTGGCGATGTCCAGCCGGCTTCGTTCCCAATGTTGAGCGCAAAGATCAAAAGAAACAGTGCCAGCATGGATAATATGATCCCGACAAGATCTATTTTTTTCGTTGTGCAGGCCACAGGCTTTTCCAAATCCGGAATAACCCGCAAACCAAAAAAAATGACCAAGATCCCGATAGGCACGTTGACCAAAAATATCCAATGCCAGGAAAAATAATTAATGATAAACCCGCCGGCAAGCGGCCCTGCGAGAACTCCAAACGCTGCCGACGTCGTCATGACGCCCATGCTTAAACCAATATGCTCTTTGGGCAGATACGCCATGATGGACGCAAACGCGCTCACAAGCATCATCGAACCGCCCAAACCCTGAATGCATCTAAAGAAAAGCAGCATCCAGAAATTCGGCGATAACGCGCACAAGAAGGAGCCAAACGTAAACACGCCAACGCCCAGCAGAAAAATATTCTTGAGCCTAAACCGGTCAGAGAGCTTGCCGAAAAGAATGAACGCGGAGATCTGGGCCAGGATATAGGAGAGCGCGACCCACGAAGCCTGGCTTAAGTCTATTTGAAAACTATTCACAAAAGTCGGCACAGCCAGATTGACGATATAACCGTCCAGCCGCACCAAAAAGATGCTGAGCGCAAAGGCAATTAAGATGAGAAAATAATTTGGCGCGGTAATGCGGGGGTTCTTTATTTTTTCCATTTTAGGTGACTGCCCCCTTTTTTCTTTTTTTATTGATATCTTAAATGACGACATAACTTATGGATGCCTTTGGCGACATAAGTTATATATCGGAATTTACCCCAGGGAGCGTTAGCGACCGCGGGGCTTCCTTTTATTGATATCTTACTCCTTTATGTTCCAGCCATCCGCCATCACGCCGATACCGCGGATCATGATGCGTCTTATGAATAACGCCGCCTTCTCTGCTCCACTCATATTCCCCAGAGAAATAAACCTCGTCTCCGAGGGCTAAATGATCGACCCGAGACGCAAGGTCAATGTTGTGCGCGATCAAAACGGTCTGGCCCTGCGGGAGCTTCAGAACAAACCGCTGATGAGGGCTTCCCTTAATATCATCCGGCAGGATTTTAACAACTTGACCTTTGGATTCAACAAAAAAATTTGACCGATGATCTTGAAACGCCGCGTAAATCGCTTGCGCGTCATCGCGATGCACGATCGTGCTGTCAACCGCTGTTGGCGCTCCCGGGCGGACATCACAACCGCAAAATAAACAAAAGACAACAATAATAAAATAAAAGATGCCTCGCATCTACTCTCCTTCTAAGCTCTAAACACCAAAAACGAAACCCTAAGCTCTAAGCACTAAATACTAAACCCCAATCTAATGCTCTTGGATCACAAATCCTTCAGGAACGCCGCCGGTTGTGATGGCAAAAACGCCTGTGCCTGTTTCCCCCGCCGTTACAGGCGCGGCAACAAACCGGTATCCTTCAGGAGAAAATATACAATCATACGTAAACCCCGAAACTGTCTGTCCACAGGTTTGCTCTGACGCATAAGGCTCTTTACCTTTTGTCAAATCTTCAATCCCCTGAGGATACTTTCCTTTATTTTGATCATCCGCAGCAAAAGCCTCGGCAACAACCGACAAGCTTTGTAATGTGCTTATGGCGAGCTCATCATTATTTTTAAGTTCAATCTTCTTTAATATCGCCATACCCTTTGCCGAATTATTCAGCACATCATACATACTTACGCCCAACGCATCGGCGATTAATTCCACGACCAACCCTTCCAGCTCTGCTTTATCCTTTGCTTCCAAAAACTGGATCATATCAACTTTTCCCTTGTCGACATTTTCCTGAGCCAGCGCTCTGCAGGAAAACTCCAGCAGAACACCTATTGCCATTATAAAAATAATTATTTTTTGTCGATGGCAGATCATCACGTTACTCCTTTTTTTACCAATAAAGCCTTTTAAAACGTTTTGAATGTTTTTTAATCCACTCACAGGAAGCCTCATCCAGAGAAACTTCTCGGCCCAATTGCAGGGTGAGCAGATCACGGTATTCAGAGATCAAATAGATCTGATCGACCATTTTGACTTTAAAGGTTTCACACAGCCTGAAAAAACTGACCGCAATATCATACAATTTTGTCTCTAAATTCTCGACGCGTCGGACGACCTTTGCCTTAATGCAAAAAACTTTGTCCCCTAAAAGCGTCTGGCACCTTTTTGTTGTTAAAAAGCTCTAGCGCACGAGACCCGCCATTCCAAGCTTTAATCGCATCTTCTTCATTAAAAAATCCTTGATCTCCGGCAGCCGCCTCATCGCCTTCCATCTTTTGCATATCTTTCTTTATTTTCTGCCATGTCCGCTCGAGAGCTTGCTTCTCTCCGATGAGAGGCGTTGTGCTAAGCGCAGGAGAATAGACGAATGCTTTGCCGTTCCAGACATAAACTTCTTTTAATGATTGCTGATCAGAATTCGCGTAA
>JBAYLJ010000148.1:0-3648 GCA_041664145.1 Candidatus Omnitrophota bacterium
ATAAGCTCGATATAATGATCTGGCTCCATCGGATGCGGCACAGAACCAATTTTTACCTTGATGCCGCCAGCAATTTTCTCAATCACAGGGACATGTTTTTCTTTTCCTTGATCAGCGGTCTTAGGCTGTGCTTTAACCATGGGAGCACCGCAGCAGGTCATGGCACAATCTTCTCCGCAGCAACGCATCGATTCAACCAAACAATGACAGTTACCTTCTTTTGAACATTGATAAATCTCTGAACGTTCACATCCCATTGAGACCTCCTTATGTTTAAATAAATTTTATTTACCCTAAAAACGCCCCGATCAATCCTGCCCCAAGTAAAATAAAGACAGGATGAACATGAAAAACAAAAAATAAAACAAAAGACGTCAAGACAACAAAAAGATTTTTTATAACGATCAAATCTGTCACTTTAACTGCCTGAAATGCCACGGCAATGATCATGGCAAAAACAGCAAATTGGATCATGGCAAACGCATTCTTGATTTGAAACACTTCTTTGTAGGCATGATAAAAATATGTGGCAATCAGGATCAACACAACCGGCGCCAGAAGATTGGCGATGTTGGCCACAACAGCCCCCCAGACTCCGGCCATTTTTTGCCCCACATACGTTGCAAATTTGATGGAAATTGCGCCGGGAAAAACTTTTACAATTCCTAGCACCTCTAAAAATTCTTGCTGGGTCAGCCACGCATACCGCTCGACAACATCTTTTTGAATGAGCGGTAAGAATGAATACGCACCTCCAACGGCAAAAAATCCTATACGGAAAAAAACTAAAAATAATTGCCACAAAATCATGAGACTATCTTAGCCTTTCTTGAATTTGATACAAAACCCCGGCAGCAATTTCAGGCTTAGGCAGCATCGTTTTTCGAGCGCTGACGGCTACTTGGGTCTTTCCTTTAGCACCTTTTTTAATAACAATTTGCACGTCGGCACCATACACAAGACCATTGATGATACCCTTGCTTTTATCTTCATTTTTAAATTTACCGATTTTTTTTATGACGTCTAAAGAAACACCATAAATTTTATCTTTTGATCTGCTCCATTCTTTGACAACGTCATCCTTGCCGATGAGAATTCCTGCAACGCCTGCAGGCAAAAAAGCAACGCCTAAAACAGTCGCCGCGCCATAAACCGCAGCGCTTTTAACCGCTGTAGGCCCGATGGCTTGCACCATGATCAAGGTCACCAATTGTTGCGGGCTTGCAATATCCTTAAATATTTTGTCTTTTAGGTTAACATCATAAACAAGGATCTGGCCTTGTTCGCTTTGACTAAAATCTTTATAAACAACGTGATCAATGTTGAGCTTAACAACATCCATCTGCATCTTGACAGATTGCGCAGGTTTTTGCTCTGAAGCTTTCTTCTCATCCTTTTTTTCTTCCGCGACTTTTAAAGCATCAACGTTGAGCTTGCCATCCTTATTCTTGATGATGACCATTTCATTTAGATCCACGATCACTAAGGATGCGTGCAATTGGCCCTTCAACAAACGCAAGGGATGATAATTAACACGAATTTGTTGCAAATCAAGAAGAACCCCTTGAGGAAAACCTTTAGGGTTATAGATCTTAAAGCCTTTTATATTAATGGATGGCCGAACAATGCCGATGTCTAGATAATCAACATGAACAGGCGCGCCCACAACCTGGCTTGCTCCGACGGTGACCGCTTGCTTAACAAACAAATCAATGCCAAATCCAACGGCCACACAAAGAACGACAACAGTGATCCACCATTTGTTCTTTAGAAGAAAATTGTTCATAGCCCTCCTCCTTGGAAAAAATAACGCAACCCATGGCACGCGTATTTTGTCTAAGACAAAAGGGCAGGATTTCATCTATGAAATCCTGCCCTTTACTCCTTAAATCTTTCCAGACTTTTTATCTAAACTAACAGCAGCAGCAAGATCTCACTTTTTTTGTTTTACAACTCTTTTTTGCTGGTGCTTTTTTTGCAGTCTTTTTTGCCTTTGTCGCCATTAAAAATCACCCCCTTTGCTCTAATGTGCCACAATCGTAGCAAACCTTATTATCCTTTGTCAAGATAACAAATAGCACTTCTTTTAAAAACATCGCATCTTTTTTACTTTTTTACATTCTTCATTACAACGATAACAAATTTCATTTTTCAGGTAACCATCGGCGAAAAATTCTTTCACATTTTCCAACGTTGTATACGCAATATTAAATAGTGCTTCCTTCGTAAAGAACCCTTGATGCGATGTGATCAGCACGTTTGGAAATGTTAAAAGCCGCGCTAAAACATCATCACTGATCACAGAAGCTGAGAAATCCTCAAAAAAGTATTCACTTTCCTCTTCGTAAACATCCAATCCTGCTGATCCGATCTGACCTGTCTTAAGGCCATCAATCAATGCCTTAGTATCAATGAGCTTGCCGCGGCCAGTGTTGATGATCATGACTCCTTTTTTCATTCTTGCGATACTATCCTTGCTGATCATATGATTTGTTTCAGCAGTTAACGGACAGTTAAGCGAAATGATGTCGCTTTCGGCATACAACGTATCAAGGTCAACGTAGCGAATATTGTTGTCTTTAGCAAAAGCCTCATCGTGAAACTTATCGTAAACGACAACTTCCATGCCAAAACCTTTTAAAATCGACACAAGGCATTTACCGATCTTTCCTAGCCCAATGATCCCTGCGCGCTTGCCATGCATATCGAACCCAAGAAAACCATTGATCGAAAAGTTCCCATCGCGTACACGGTGATAGGCTTTGTGTGTCTTCCGGTTAAGGGTCATCATAAGCGCAACCGCATGTTCAGCCACCGCATACGGAGAATACGCGGGAACACGAACCACATGGAGATTGCCATAAGCGGCTTTCAAGTCCACATTGTTATATCCCGCACAGCGAAGGGCAATCAACGAAACGCCATTTTCTTTCAACTTTTCGATAACACCCTTGTCCATCACATCGTTAACAAAAGCACAAACAACGTCGAATCCCTTAACAAGATTGACGGTCTGCTGATTAAGATGCAAAGGATAATAGGTAATATGAAAACCATATGTCGCATTAACCTCGTCAAAAGATTTCTGATCATAAGGTTTCGCATCAAAGAAAATGATTCTTCGCATATCGCCCCTTTCTCTCTACTTTCCTTCCATCATCGCGCTAACATCACTTGCGACATCACCAATAGGCTTCATGTGGAAGTTTTCGACTAAAACTTTCACGACACCCGGCGTTAAAAATCCAGGCAGCGTCGGTCCTAAACGCATTCCCTTAAAACCTAAATGCAGTAAAGCTAAAAGAACACAAACAGCTTTTTGTTCATACCAGGCGATATCAAAAGAGATCGGCAAATCATTGATATCTTTAACCCCAAAAACTTCTTTGAGTTTTAACGCAATCACAGCTAACGAATACGAATCGTTGCATTGCCCTGCATCCAAAACACGCGGAATACCGTCAATGTCGCCCAAGGGCAACTTATTGTATCGGTATTTGGCGCATCCGGCCGTCAGAATGATGGTATCTTTTGGCAAGGCTTTCGCAACATCCGTAAAATAATTGCGCGACGCATGCCTTCCATCGCAGCCAGCCATGACCACAAAGCGCTTGATTTTCCCTGCTTTGACCGCATCCACAACCTTAT
>JBAYLJ010000149.1:0-3622 GCA_041664145.1 Candidatus Omnitrophota bacterium
CGCGGTAGCCATGGCCAACTCCCCGCTCACGTTGCAATGGGTCAAAATATTGTCATATTTCATGAGCACGTCTGCAATCTTCTGCACACGTTCCAATCGACGCCCGCGGATCCCTTGCAAAAAACCTTCAATCTTTTTTGGAAGCACTACTTGCAGGGGCACATTATTTTCTAAATCTTTCTTGGCCCAGCCAACGATCATTCCTGTGACCTCTGAAAACGGAAACGTTGGACGACTCTTGTTGATGGCATCAGCGGCTTTTTTTAATTCCATCATCAATTTTCCATCTTCCATCTTCTTATTTTTCTTTAAAACTAACAGAAACGTACTCAGCACAACCAAAAATTGCCCGAAGGCACGCGTCTTCATCTCGCGAATAACCTTGACGGCTTGCGCGACATTTTTGACCTTCACATAATGCATCTTTTCAGGCAACAGCGTCTCATCCAAGACAAACAACGTGTTGTCTTTTAAATACGCGGGCCAAAAAAGTGGTGATTCGGTCATAAATATTCCTTAACGAAGATAGAGGATAGAAAATGGAGGATAAAAATCCAAAAGCCTTAACTTCTTTTAATTATCTTCTTTTTTCCATCTTCCATCTTCTATTTTCCATCTTCCAATTTCTTTATCAAATTCAGTGCAATGGAAACAATCGAGCCTTCTGCCATATAATAACCCGGATCCATAAAGCCCATTTCCCCAGTGATGATATTGTCGCTCACAGCCAAAATAACGGCAGCCTTGATGTTGTAAATTTGTGCTAGCGTTAAAAAAACAGAAGTGACCATATCAACAGCGATACATCCCTCGTCAACAGCTTTGCCGACGTACTCACGCGTTTCGCGTAAAATAGCATCCGTAGACCACACCTTGCCTTTATGAACCGTTAAACCTGACCCTTGAGCAACATCTGTAAGAGCCTTTGTTAAATCCACGTTCGCTTGCGTTTTAAAATCGCTTTTAACATAATACGGTGTGACGCCGTCGCCGCGCATCGCGCTCTCGGCAACGATCAAGTCCCCTACCTTGATATCTTCACGCAACGCTCCGCAGCTTCCGATACGGATCATATATTGTGCCTGAGCGCTGCAAAGAATTTCTGTTGTAATAGCGGTATCAGCGGAAAAACGACCGCCGTTGATGGCGGTTACTTTAGTCCCTGCAAAGGTTCCGGTGTACATGGAATATTCCATGAATGAAAAATTCTTAACCGGATTCTCGATCTTTTTCAAAAGACTGTCAAGCCTCTCTTTTGGCCCCGGCACAATAGCATATTTACAGATATCCTGAGGGCGCAGTTGAACCATGTGCATCAAATCCTGTCCGGTTAAGTGAACATCTTTACGCATAGTAAACCTTTCGTTAAAGAAGTTGGAAAATGGAAGATAGAAGATGGAAGATAAAAAACTAAAATTTCTTCCAATTCTTCATCAAGTTATAAAGCATTGCTCCAATCGTCTTGTATTTCTGTTCGAACGATTTGAACTGCTCCTGCGACAAATAACCACACTTAAATGAAAACTCTAACCACGTCAGGGTTTCTTCCGAAGACCCTATGGCATCATTCAGATGGCGTATGAAAACATCAGGATATTTTTTCTTTGCAAAACCTTCTCTAATATTAGCGGCAACAGACCTTGAAGATCTTTGCGCTTGGCTAACTAACGAATAAAGCTCTTCCCTGGGAAAGCTTTTTGTTTCACGAAATATCTCCATCGCGCAATCAAAAGCTAAATTATAAACCTCTAAATCTTTACATTTTTGAATCACCATCACGCCTTTTCCATCTTCTATTTTCCATCCTCTATCTTCAATCTTTCTTTATCCACCTTCCCCAATCTATTCTTCGGCAGCTCATTCAAGATAACAATCTCTTGAGGCACTTTAAAATTTGCCAAATGATCTTTAGCAAAAAATCTCAAAGCATCCGCGCTCACAATTTCTCCAGGCTTGAGCGTTACAAAAGCCTTCACGGCTTCCCCGCGAAGTTTATCCGCAACGCCAATGACCGCGACTTCCGCAATAGATAAATGTTTATGCAACGCTGTTTCTACTTCGGGTGCATAAACGATCTGGCCAGCCACCTTGATCATTTCTTTTTTCCGTCCGACGATATAAAGAAATCCTTCTTCGTCAAATCGCCCTAAATCCCCTGTATGAAACCAATTGTTCCAGATCAGGCTTTTCGTTGTTTCCGGATCCTTATAATAACCATCCATGACAACCCAGCCCTTGATGACGATCTCGCCAATTTCACCAGGAGCCAATTCTTTTTCTTCTTCATCAAAAATGCGTATCTCGCAATGCGGAGCGACTTTACCCACGCTCTCAATCTTGTCGCTATTTAACGGCGTTACGGTGTTTGGCGGGCACGTCTCTGTCATGCCCCAACCGTTCAAAAGCCGGGCGTTTGGACAATGCGTGCGAAAAAGACGCATCATATCCGGCGAGCTTGGAGCGCCAAAAACCACCATCCAGCGAACCGAGGAAAGATCAAATTTATCAATATTTTTCAATGTCAAAAATGCCATGTACATCGCCGGCACGACGTGAAAACATGTGACCTTGTATTCTTGAACATTACGTAAGAATTCAACAGGATTAAACCGCTCCATCAAAACAAGCGTGATGCCAAACAAAATACAATTTTGAATGTAAATCAAGCCAGCAATATGACTCAAGGGAAGCGCGCAAAGCTTAACGTCCTTGTCTGTCAAATCGACAAAATGATGCATAGCTTCGGGAGATCCGTCCAAATGTTTATAATTTAAGACAACACCTTTAGGCTTTCCAGTTGTCCCCGAGGTATACATGATAAGCGATGTATCTGACTCGGCAATGGTAGCGCTTATTTCGTTATTAGACGCCTTCGCGACTAACTCTTGGTAAAAAGAACTTCCAGCAACCTGCGGCTGAAGACTGATAATTTCTTTTAGCGAAGGAACAACCTTTTTTAACTCTTGCGGAGACAGATTTTCTTTCGGAATATAAATAAGATATTTTGCTTCAGAGTGTGTTAGGCACGAAACAATTTCGTCTTCCTTGAGCATAAAATCGAGCGGCACGCCTGTTGCGCCAAGACAGAAAATAGCCAGATAGCTATAAACATACTCTGGACAATTCGGCAGATATATAGCGACTTTGTCCCCTTTCTGAACACCTAATCCCTTAAGAGCATTAGCAAGCTTAAAAACCTGATCGCGCAGATCCAAAAAAGTTATCGGATTTTCTTTAAAAAGTAATGCTGGTTTTGCGGCGAACTTCTTTGCTCTATCTTGTAGAATTTGAACGACTTTCACGCAAAATCTCCTTATTAATGAGGTATAAGAACCTAGATTTCAAACATTACAGTGATTAATTGAATTAAGACTAGTGAAATTTTACTAGTATGATTTTAATAAAAAAACGCCTTATGTCAAGAAATATATACAAAATTCCCTAAGTTTTTATATTAAAATGATTTAGAGTTTTTCTGGGCTTAGCTTGATTTCGCGAAAGATTTCTAGCTGGAGACAGCGGCAGATGAACCAGGAACACTGCTCATAAGGTTTTGCAGGTTCATGATAGGTATAATATTAATGATAACAGGCATGAAGCCTTGAATGCTATTTAAATCCAC
>JBAYLJ010000150.1:0-3611 GCA_041664145.1 Candidatus Omnitrophota bacterium
AGCGGCGGCTACCAAAAAGAGGGAAATAAAAACTAACTGCAAAACAAGGGTATTTTTCTTAAGTATTTTTTTCATCCGGCGATTGCTCCTGCTGAAAGACCTTCGATAATATGTTTTTGCATAAATAGATAGACTAAGACCACTGGCAAAACGGTAATGGAAAGGCCAGCCATAAGTAAAGGATAATCAACGCTGTGCGACCCCTGGAAGACCATCAATCCTCGCTGCAGGGGCATAAGCGATTGATCATTTAAAAGAAGAGTTGCCAGAATATATTCATTCCAGACATTTAAAGTATTGAAAATGACAATGACCGCAATAGCTGGCCGTGCCAACGGCAAGGCCACGTGGAGCCAAATGCCAACCTTCGAGCACCCATCCATACGCGCCGCATCTTCTAAGGCTGAAGGCATTTTATCAAAAAACGTCTTTAGCATATAAATACTCAGCGACAGCCCGACGTTGATCATACATAAAATATAACCCATGCGCGTATTTACCAAGTGAAGCTTACTCATCAAGACATAAAGCGGGACGAAGCTTCCAGGAAGAGGAATCATCATGGCCGCTAAAAACATATAAAATAAAAAGTTCTTTCCTGGAAACTTTAAACGCGAAAAGGCATACGCAGCCAGGGAGGAAACAAGGACAATGCCAAAGACAACACTCGCCGTATAAACAACACTGTTGAAAAGATAAATACCAAAGTTTCCGTTGGTCCAAGCAAGGTAATAATTCTCAAAATGAATAGCTTTGGGGATAAGCGATTTATCAACAAAAATCGTATCGTTTGTCATCAAAGAAGAGCGCACCATCCACATCAGGGGAAATAAGCACGTCGCGGCCACGGCCATCAAAAAAATGTGGGTAAGGATAGAGACGAACATTTTGGCAACTTTATATTGATTAGGGAACATCATTAATCCTATGTTTATTATTCCTGCTTGAAACTCTTTGAGACTTTGTTTAACGTAAAAGAAAAAAACATTAAAATAAGGCCAAAAACAATACCCTGGGCGCAAGCATACCCAAAACGACTCGTATCTGTCATGGAAGTCAGGATGCGCGTTACCGGCACTTCTGTATGGTAAACCAATCCCTGGCTCACCATCGATAAGACAAGAACAAAAACTTGCATAGACCCTAAAATTGTTAAGATCATAACCATGACAAAGACCGGGATCATCATCGGAATCGTCACATTCTTAAAAATGCTGAACGCTCCTGCTCCGTCAACGCGCGCCGCTTCGTAAAGTTGACGGTCGATCGCTTGAAGCCCGGCTAACAAAATAATAAAGCCCCAGCCAAACCCTTTCCAGCTATGCACAATCGCAATGCAGGTCAGCGCTGTTTTCGGATCTGAAAGCCAGCCATGCACAAGATGATTCATGTGAATCTTTGTAAGAAAATAATTAAGAAGTCCGACATGTTCACCGTTTTGCATACCCGAATACAAGATCCACTGCCAAATAAGGCCAACCACAACCTCAGACAAAACCGGAGGAATATAAAAAACAACGCGGTAAAACTTACGCATGCGGATATCTCGATCGCATGAAAGCGCTAGCGCAAAGGCCAAGGCATTTTGAAACGTCAAGGCAATCAAGGCAATATACGCGGCATGCCACATGGACATCCACCAAACGCCATCTTGTAATATTTCCTGGAAATTATCAAAACCAATAAATTGGCCATGGAGGCTAATGCCGTTCCACTCTTGCAGAGAAAGAACGAATATTTTAAAAAAAGGATAAATATAAAAAACGGAAAAAATAAGAACGGCAGGAAAAATAAAGAAATAGGAACCGAGGAGTTCTCTGAAACCTTCTATTGATAATTTTTTAACATTTACGGTATTCATGAGCTCTTATTGTTGTCTTTGCTGTTTTTCCATTTCGTGTTGTTTCACTTTTTGTACTTGAGCAGCGATCTCTTCAGGTTCTGCCTCTCCGATAATAATCGCCTGAATACCCTTATCAAAAGCCTCAATGACTAAAGGAGCCTCATTATATTTCCAAACAGAAGGATGCGTCGTCATATCCATAGAGCTTGCGAACTCAGATAACACTTGAGGAATATTTGATAACGCTTCGCGATTGGATGGTAAATTTTTTGTTTCTCGAGCCAAGAATGCCTGCTGCTCTTTGGCCGTAAGCCATTTTAAAAATGCGATGACCATGGGCTTGTTCTTTGCCATGCCATTGACAACAAACGACGATCCTGCCCCTCCCCAGATCTGCATAGGCCTTTCCATGTTGATACGCGGCGGCAACATCGCACCATAATGTAAGTCAGGATTCATTTTATCGTAAACATTGACACACCACGAACCATTAAAAGCAAAGGCAGCGCGCTCAAGGGCAAAATCCTGTTCAGCGTATTTATTGCCCTTAGTGACGATCCCGTCCACCAAAGCTTTTTTATCTCTCAAAGTTTTGAAAATATTAAAAACCTTGATCCAATCTTCATCGGTGTAAGGAACCTCTCCACGGTACGTCGCCATGACCTTTTCTTCCCCCATAATATTAAAGGCATAATTAGAGGCAAAACAATCGATCATCCAGACCTCTCCCCAGCCTGAAACAAGCCCATCGATGCCCAGGCGCTTTAAAGCCATCGCGACGTCAAGAAACTCGCTGAAAGTGCTCGGAGGAACTTTCACGCCAGCCTTGGCAAGCAAGGTCTGGTTATACAACATTTGAATATTCGTAACATCAATGGGAACGCCATAAATACCTGGCTTAATTTTATAAATATTGTTTTCTTCAAAACGATTCACATCCAATGCTTTTTCAAATAAACTCTTTTCCCATGCGGCATCGTCATTTTGAAATTCTTCCGTTAAGTCAGCAACAAAACCATTCTCAACAAAAGCAACAAGTTTTTTCTTCTCCCCTAAAACTCCGAAAATATCAGGAAGGACTCTAGCCTGCGCTGCTGCAATGATTTTTCGAGAATAAATATCTGAAGGCGCATATAATTCAAATTTAACCTTGATCCCTGTTTGTTGTTCATACTGCTCGGCGAGCTTAACAAAGGCTTCTTGGCGATCGGTCATCCAATGCCAAATAGAAATCGTGCTAGCTTGTTTTGTTGAGGAAGAACATCCTGTGATGAGAAAAAATAAAGATACTGCGGTGAGAAACATTTTCTTCATTGAACAATGGCCTCCAGATTAGAGATAACAATTCAAAGAGATGACAAGAAAACGAATTTGAAGCGACAGTATAGCATAAAGCCTTTTCTTTGTCAAAACTATCCCAAGACAATCTAAAGCTTTTATTTCATAAACCCCTCTTCCCATTTCTTTCTTTTTTAACGAAGAAAAGAATATGGAAGCTGTCTTGATTTCCAGTCTTTACATATGTTATACTTATTTAGTTTCAAAAATATATATTTTTAGTAGTACTTTTTTCCTAAGAATAAACCAGCTCAGGAAAGGCTTGTGTTGAATAACAAACAAAAAATAAAGGTGTCCGTTTTTTTGGGGACAGCCGTGTTTTTTTTATCCATAATTTCCTCTGCCCTTGCTTCACCGTCGGCTCCAAGCGTAAGCGCAGGAATTCTTCTTTACCAAGAAGGCCAATACCATGAAGCCGTTGAAGAACTTC
>JBAYLJ010000151.1:0-3600 GCA_041664145.1 Candidatus Omnitrophota bacterium
CTGTACGTACTAATTCGATCAAATCAAACTTTTTTAGTGCAGCTTCTAAACTATTGATTTCTTCAGTTGTACCAGTTTGTTCAACAATGACAGATTCATACGATTTATTGACAATGCGTGCATGAAATTTTTTTAGGATCTTTTCAAATACTGTTTTTGATTGGGATTTGAAATGCACTTTAAAGAGGGCTAATTCTTTTTCAATGCTTTTATTCGCATCGTGCTCTTCGACATTTAAAACATCGATCAATTTTCCAGTTTGTTTAATGATTTGCTCTAGCGTTGCTGGATCACCTTGTGCCATGATCGTCATTCTCGAAAATCTTTCATCAAAAGAGGGCGAGACTGTTAGCGAGTCGATATTAAAGCCGCGACGCGCAAACGCCAGGGCAATACGCACAAGAACGCCAGGCTTGTTGGCCACAAGCAAGCTAATGGTATGTTGATTCTTTATTTTTTGTGATACCTTTGCCATTTTATTTTCCTGCCTTGCTAGGAGGTTCAATGATCATGTGATTCGCGGCTTTACCTGCGGGAATCATGGGGAATACGTTATGTTCACGAATAATATCCGCTTCAATCAGAACGGGACCTTTATGGTCAATAGCCTCGGTTAAAACTTTTTTGATATCTTTTACATCTCTTAAATAAAGTCCTTTGACTCCGTAGGCTTCGGCTAGCTTGACAAAATCCGGATTACCTTTTAATTCTACACCTGAAAGACGATTATCAAAAAAGAGCTCTTGCCATTGTCTGACCATGCCAAGATAGCGATTAGCCATGACAATCACTTTAACAGGGAGTTTGTGCACAGCAGCGGTTGCAAGTTCGCAGAGGGTCATTTGAAAACCACCATCACCGCAAATGGCGAACACGAGATCATTGGGACGTCCAAATTGAGCACCAATGGCAGATGGAAATCCAAAACCCATGGTTCCTAATCCACCTGAGGATAGCCATTGATCAGGAGAATCACATTTGTAAAATTGCGCGGTCCACATCTGATGCTGGCCCACGTCCGTTGCCACGATCGCTTTTCCTTTTGTCATTTTATACATTTCATCAATAATAATGGGAGGAGTAAGGCCCTTAGACGCATCGTAATGAAGTGGAAATTCTGTTTTCAGAGACTGAATTTCTTTAACCCATTCGCTTGTGTCCATGGGGCCCACAAGTTCCAGAAGTTCTTCCAAGACTAATTTTGCATCGCCCACGCAAAAGGCATCAGGAATAACAATTTTACGGATCTCAGCCGGATCAATATCAACATGAATTTTTTTAGCACCAACGCAAAATTCTGTATTATTTCCATTAATGCGATCATCCCATCGTGAACCAATGGAGAAAATAAGATCGCAACGGGTAAGAGCTTTGTTGGCATAAGCCGTTCCATGCATGCCCACCATCCCTAAGGATAAAGGGTGTGTTTCAGGAAAGCCACCTTTGCCCAAAAGTGTATTGACCACAGGTGCGTTTAACTTTTCAGCGAGCTTACGCAGCTGAACACTTGCTTTGGAAATTACAACGCCATGACCAGCTAAAAGTAGAGGACGTTTTGATGTTTTTAAAAGTTTTGCAATTTGCAAAATATTTTCTTTTTTTCCTTTTGTCGGAAATGTATAGCCTGGGATATCCATGCCTTGATCGAGAGAACCTGTAAAGCCACCGGCTGAAATATCCTTTGGCAGATCCAAAAGCACGGGACCTGGACGGCCGGTGTTGGCAACATGAAAAGACTCTTTAATAATGCGGGGAATATCGCCAGTTGATTTGATGAGATAGCTATGTTTGACAACGGGCATGGTAATGCCAGTAATATCAGCCTCTTGAAAGGCATCTTTGCCTAGTAAATGCATTACGCTTTGGCCGCATAAAACAATCATGGGCACAGAATCCATATGAGCATTAGCGATGCCTGTGACGGTGTTAGTAGCGCCAGGGCCGCTGGTCACAAGCACTACACCAGGCTTCCCAGTGGCGCGGGCATAGCCATCGGCAATATGCGTGGCTCCTTGTTCATGACGCGTCAAGATAAATTTGATTTTAGATGTTAAAAGGGCATCAAAGATAGGAATGGAAACACCGCCAGGAATGCCGAAGATGTATTCCACGCCCTGGGCTTCAAGACATTTAATAAGGATATCCGCACCGGTTGGAATTTTCTGAGCTTTTTTTTGTTTAGTCATTTGAGTTCCTTCAAATTAAAATTTAGATTTATTCTTATACCACAAAATAAAACCTGAGGCAAACGTTTTTGTAGAATAGAAATTTCTTGAATGACGATAATGAATAGGCTACGATAGCTGCACTTATGAACGAAATAGAAAAAAAATTATCATGCAAAGCTGTTGGCCTTTTATCTGGAGGCTTGGATAGCGCTTTAGCGGCAAGAATCATCAAAGATTTAAGCGTGGATGTTTACGGCATACATTTTGTTTTGCCATGGCATACAAAACCAAATCCTTCTGTTGTTTCCATAGCCAACCAGCTGCAGATCCCACTTGAAATCTATTATTTTGGCGAAGAATTCTTAGATCTTGTGAAAGCGCCGAAATATGGCTATGGAAAAGCTATGAATCCATGCACGGATTGCCATGCGTATCAGTTTAAGAAAGCAAAAGATTACATGATTAAAATAGGAGCTGATTTTATCTTTACGGGTGAAGTTTTAGGACAAAGGCCAATGTCGCAACTTACGCATAGCCTTAAACAAGTTGAAGATGAAAGCGGCCTGGCAGGCCTTCTTCTTCGTCCGCTTTCGGCAAAATTTCTTGAACCAACCATCGTGGAACAGCAGGGTAAAGTTGATCGCGAGAAATTATTTGGTTTTTCCGGACGAGGCCGATCGGAATTATTAGAATTGGGACGGCAATTTGGTATTACTAATTTTATTCCAGCAGGAGGAGGCTGCCTTTTAGCTGATAAAAATTTTGCTAATCGTTTGCGTGATGTTTTTGAACATGGTTATGAAAATTTAAATGAAATTATTTCTTTATCTGCTGGCCGTCATTTTCGTCTTTCGCCGCATCATAAAGTTATTGTTGGGCGAGATGATGATGAAAATAAAAAAATTATTCAATGGGCTGATGAAGAGGATTTGATCTTTCAGTTCAAAGAGTATCCTGGACCAGCTGTAGTCTTGAAAGGAAAGAATCCAGACGCGGATATGTTGTCGCTAGCGGCTTCTATCGTCAAACGATATTCCAAATTTAAAGATAGCGATGTTGAAATTTCATATTGGCCAAAGAATAATCCAGCCTTGCTAAGAACGATTGCTGCAGAACTACTTAACGATAAAGAACTTCAGATCAAGAAGATTTAAATAAATGACATTTTTTATTGACATCGCATCCTGCATACATTATTATCACTTTAATTGCGGCAAAGACGTCCAATCAATGGGCGTCTTTTTTTTATTTTGCCTCAAAATGCCTAAAAATTAGGCAGATTTGCAAGTCGCACAGTAAAACGTAGGGTAGGCTTTTATTATGTGACCAGTTAAAAATTTAAAACAACCCAGAGGAGGGGAAAAATGAGTAAGCAGATCGAGACGTTTATGTCAGAAGTCATCAGGAAAAATCCTGGTGAAGTTGAGTTTCA
>JBAYLJ010000152.1:0-3567 GCA_041664145.1 Candidatus Omnitrophota bacterium
CGGAAAATGCTTACATCAAGATTGTTAACAAGGTCTTCAAAGGTTAGTGAGGATTCAGCCATGGAGAGTGTCTAATTTCGCTTAATTTTGATATTCATTCCAATTGCATAAAGGTTAAAAAGAATTGTTACCGTTGCTAAAAAGATCAGGCAGATCAAGATAGGAGAGCCCGCACCCTGTTTTAAGCCGGCTATCCACGAGGTCTGCGTCAGATACGCAATCAAAACAAGACCTAAGACGATCGCTAAACCAGAGATCACAAAGATTAATAACGAAAAAAGAAACGAAACGAGAACCACAAAGAAGTTATAAAGAAAAAGATTTCCCTTGGCAACATGGCTTGCAACTGTTCCGATTCGTCTCATCTTTTTAAGGCTTTAAAGGTTTATTTTGAAGATGACCATACGTATACGGCGCCAAAATAACTTCTTCTTTTACACGTTTGATTCGATCTTGAATATAGGGGTGTGTCCTCAGCCACAAAGGAACAAAATCACCCTTTGTTTCTTTTTGTAAAAGTTCGAATGCTTCTATCATACCATTTAGGTTATATCCTGCCAAGAAAAGATACTTAATCCCTAAGCTATCAGCTTGATATTCATCGCCACGGCTAAAGGCAGAAAAAACAAGGTTCATGGCAGCATCGCTTGACTGTGAAGCAATCGCCCGGGCCTCTGCATTGACCTGTGAAAGGACGATCGTGCCAACGATACTATATCCAAGAGAAGCTTGAAATTTTTTAGCAATATGCCGCGCAGCGCAATGGCCGATCTCGTGCGCCACAACACCCGCGATGGCATCATCCGTTTTCAGTTTGTCAAAAAGCCCTGTGTAAACATACACAAATCCCCCGGGGGTTGTAAAGGCATTCAGTTCATCTTTGTCGATCAAATAGAAATGATATTGATAATCTTGCCGATCGGATATGGTTGAAAGACGCCGCCCAATTTCTTGCAAGCGATTGACCTTGTCAGGATAAGTTGAAAATTGATACTCCTTAGCAATACTTTTGTGAAGGTCCTCTCCCATGGAAACTTCTGTTGGCGTGGAAAGAAGAATGGATTCTTTTTTTCCTGTGGCGGGATTATAAATGGTCGTGCAGCCGACCATCAAAAGACAAAAAGAAAGAATAAAGAAGTTTTTCAGCAAGGCAATCAAGGGCATATGTTAGCGATCGAACTTAACAACCTTTTGCCACCACAAAGCACTATCCCAACGATCAAGTTGTTTCCAGAGCTTTTGCGCGCTTTTTGTTTTTAAAAAACGTGGGGCACATTTAAGAAACTTTTTAGCTTTTGGGCTTCCTTCTTGAGAATATTCTTTGGCCTGAACAAGGCACTCCAAGATATCCGCATCGCGCGCGATCAGGCTTTCTTTTGTTTCCTGAGCGTCGTAATCGTTACGGATCGTTGTCAATTCTTGCTTAAAGCTCGGGCAGAGATCTTTCATCTGATCTTGAAAGACTTTCTTTTCCGCTTTTTTGAAATCAATATAATAATGACCCATCTTGTGCAAATCGTTAATACGCGCTTCGTGAATATCGTTAAACAAGGCCATGACAAGCACACGATAAGGACTAACCTTCTCCATGTGCGCCATATAGTAAGCAATGACCGCACAGCGAAAACAATGTTCGGCGACACTCTCGGGATCTTTAATCCCGGCCACCCACCATCCGCTTCGCTTAATTTTCTTTAAAAGCCCCGCCTCTGCAAAAAAATTAAGTGCAACTGTTTCAGGGGTTAAGCGCTTTTTATGATTGTTTTTTCTGACGTGTGATTTCATAGCATAAAATACTGGTTGCCTGCGCGACATTAAAAGACATGCGCGATTGTTTCATAGGAATCGTTATTTTAAGATCGAGCTGGTTTCTTACGATCTCACGGATCCCTTTTTGCTCCGAACCAACAACAAGTCCCAGCGGAAAAGGAAAGCGCGTTGTCAACAGATCTTGCCCCTCGTCCACAACAGCTCCGGCAATCATCAGGCCTCTTTTTTTGGCTTCGCTAATCGCCTGAACAAAATTGGCTACCTTTGCAACAGGAACATAATTATCTCCACCCGAGGAAACACGAAACACAGCTTCTGTCATGTCGACAGAATCTTTTTTTGGCAAAACAACAGCAAAATCACCTAAGCATGCCAGGCTTCGGATAATAGCGCCTAAATTTTGCGGATCCATCAGGCTATCTAAAAAGACAAGGGAAGTCTTTTTCTCCTGCGCAAGGGTAAGCAACTCTTGATAATCGGCATACTGGAAATCTTCAACCTCAGCCAAAACACCCTGGCTGTTAATGCTACGGGAGAGCTTGAGCATTTTTGTCTGCGGGATAGAGCAAGCCGCAATGCCCCACTTTGAGGCCTTTTTCTTGATATATCCGCTATCCACATGGCCTTCCTGAACAAAAATTCTCAAAATCGTTCTTGGGTTAGCCTTGAGTCGCTCAAGCACTGGATTCTTTCCATATAAACGCATAAAGCTCCTTTATCTCAAACAAGATCAAAATGATAAACTTGATTTAACACAGGCATCAGCGCGATGACCAACAACGATGCATAAATAAAAATAGAAAGAAGGATCGCCCCAACATCAAGAGCCTTTTCCAAGCGAAGATCGCGATGAACTAGATCATATAACGCGCTTCTCTCCCCAGCCTTAATTTTTTGCTCTGATATTTGACGAACAGGATCAAGGTCAATAAAAACTTTTCCTGAGAAGACTTCCTGCTCGATCAAAGAATATTCCTGATTATACAAACAGGCATAGGGATCATGCTGTGTTTCTCCATGAAAAGAAATATATTTACGCCCACACTTAGGGCAATAACCTTTAGGCAAAAAATAATACAGAGCTGAATAAACAATATTGATGAGTAGCCACGGAAGCTTGATCACAGAATCAATATCCAAAGGTCGTATCAGAAATCTCTTCATCTCCTTGCCCTTTTCAAAATCGTGAAGATAAAAACGAAAAGAAGATAACGATGCTGATCCGTGAAAAAAAACTCCCATCAAATAATCTTTGCGGCCATGCGTAAGCTCATCACCAAACCGAAGCTCTTTGGCCTCCGGCAACCCTTCGGCAAGCTGATGTTCTGGAATAAAATCAGCATCTTGAACGCTCAGCAAAGAACCTTCACAATAAAGGCAATTAAACTCCCAATTGTCTTTAAAAATAACCTTGCAGCGTGGACACTTTTTCATCTCTTACCTTTTTATCCTTAAACCTAAATAAAAAATAGGTTTTAAAATGCTCCACCATCCTACAATGGGCTTCATCTTTGTATACCCAAGCTTCTTGGGTGGATATTTCTTTGTGACAAAGACTTCCTTAAACTTGTAGCCCAAGGTAAGCGCTTTAAACAAAAGATATGGCTCAAGCTCATAATGATCAAGCCATGATTGATGGATACAAATCCGCGTATCCTTAAAAATGGCTAGCCTCATCGCGCGAAACCCATTAGTGCTATCTGTCACCCAATGCCCTGCGAATAAAGAAAATAATAACGGGTGAAGACGCGTCGCTAGCTTGCGATAAAGCGGCATATCACCTGTCGCTCCACAGCC
>JBAYLJ010000153.1:0-3567 GCA_041664145.1 Candidatus Omnitrophota bacterium
AAATTCGTTTAGCCATTTTTTTCTGTAATTGATCGGCAATTTTAAGAATGGTATCGCGCTTTGCCTGCTCTTCAGAAAAAAGAATCTCTGAACTAGATACAGATGATGATTCTTGGTTGTTAACAGAATCCCTTGGCCCTGTTTGGCGATCAAAGATTTTCTGAATAGTAGCTAAAAGTCTTTCTTCAACAATCGGCTTTCCAAGGACTGCTACAACGCCTGCAGCTTCTAGCACCTGTCGATAATCTTCAGGAAAAGAAGACATGGAAATAATGGGAATAGATCTTGTCTTGAGCCATTGCGCTAAACTGATCCCGCCTAAGTTCCTATCTGTTTCATCAAAACCCGGCATATTGACATCGGAAATGACTAGATCAAATGGATCTTTTTCGCTCGCTTCAATGATGGCGCGCGCCGCTTGAGCGCTTTTAGCTGTCGCGCATCGATATCCTAAACTTTGAAGGTAAGTAGAAATGGGCCAGCTCAACAAAAGATCGTCATCAACAACGAGGATCTTTTTTCCTGCAAGAGGGCTACTATTAACTAAATCCCCATGATTCTTTAATGTAACAGTGGCTCGCTTAACAACCGTATCTGAGCCGGAATAATAAATATCAAAGGCCAGCTGCTCTTCGCTCTGAGATGTTAGAACGGCTCCGCAACAATAAAGAGCGCCGGGGATCCATCCATGCAATTCAAAAGGCTCCCCCTCTTCCGGTTGAAGCGTGGAGTCGATCTCTTGATAATGACGCGGATCATTCTTATCGACAAAAAGAAAATGAAGATCATAGATCTTGACGCCTTTGCCGGCGACTTCTCTTGCCACATGGATAAGCACGATCTCGTATTGCGGAAGTTCTGCCACATAAGTGGAAGCCCCCATCCAGGTGCCCGGCGCGGCAGACATATACAGCCCCGCGTCTTGCCATGGGCCGGTCAAGCCTTGCGAAGAAACAAGAAGCCGGATCGTTCCGCTATTATTTTCTTCGGGACGATAAAGTGCATGCCACTTCCCGTTGCCAAGAGGATTTCCAAACGGCACAAAATTCTTTCCACTTTGCTCAGCCCAATAACCATCGGTGATAACTTTTGCTAACGGTGTCCAGCGCCATGCTGCCTGAGAATTCTTTTCAGAAAATTTTTGATAAACGATGGCTAAAAATTCTTTTGTATCATGGGTTGTCATGGCTGAATAGTATCGATAGCCGTTTTCGCCTTTTTTCTCCACAACTGTCATATACACATAGATGCGTCCGTCTCGTTCGATCACGCGTGGATCTTCAAGCGCAATAACCTCTGCACCAAAGGGGAGAATGTCAGAATAATTAAGGTTAAACATCTTAATGTCGACCGGCTTTGGCAAGGAAGTGTTGTTTTCTTGAACATAAAGACCGATTTCCGATCTGCGTACGCCCGGCATGGCTTCACACAACGCTCTGCGCGCAAAGAAAAATACCTGGCCGTCTAAAGGCAAAACGCCTGCATTAAAAATATACGATTCGTTGATACCGTCTATGCCTAAAACAATTCCCTGCCGCTTTAGGCTTTGAACTTGTAAAGAGAGAGGAGTAGCTGGCGAAGAGATCTTTTGATCCAATAAAAGAGCCGATGTCAAAACTGTTTTTCCGCCACGGAAGAAAGTCGACACCGGCTCAGTGAAAAGCAAATTTTTATTCACATTATTAGACGCGCTTATTTTTAACGTGAACCATTTGCGCAATAATACAATAATGCCAAAGATAGCTAAAGCTGTTAGAGCTAATTTTGCGCCTGGCACAACACCTGCCGCCAACATAAATGGCATGAACACAGATGGCAACACAGGAGCAAAGGGTATCGATGTCATAAACGGCCTGTCCATGGTCGGAAGGCTTGGAAGATCTTGGCTTGAGCCTATTGGGGAATTGGCTTTGTCAGCAGCAGGAATGATTTCGACTTTACGGATAAGGCTGGAGGATGAAGAAGTTTTTTTCTCATCTTTCTTTGTCTTTAAAAGGCCAAGCGAGGAAAGCATCAGCATCCACATACCGGAAGACGCTGTACCTTTTCGGCCGCTCGCTTTGTTCATATTGCATTTTTGAACACGGCGATTTCCTTCTTCAAAGACATAGATGTCGCCATTGTCATCAACGGCAATGGCTACAGGCCAATAAAACTCTCCTATTCCTTTGCCTGAAGTACAGTCCCTGTTGCCTGCAAAATGTTTCCATTCCTTTGCCGCCAAATCGTAGATCAAAATACGGTTGTTCTTTGTATCCGCAACAAGCATGTTCCCTGCCTTATCAAAAACAATGCCTTGAGGACAGCTAAACTCTCCCATTCCTTTACCCGGAGCCCCATCTTCGTTACCAGCAAAGAGCACACAGGCCTTTGCCTCTGGGTCACATTTGACGATGCAATGATGAAAGCTGTCAGCAACAAAAACATCCTTATTTTCGTCAACAAGGATATTCTCTGGCTTAAGGCCTAGCGCAAAATCTTTTCTGCATCCAAAAACGCTGGTTTCTTGATCTGAAAAAAGTTCCCATGTTCCGTTATAAGATATCGTATCCTGCGCAAAAACACTCCCAGCAAGAAATGATATAAAGATGATCGCCAAAGCGACTTTGCGGATGAGGCTCGAAGATGCAGAAGAAACGATTGCGGATGAGGAATCCTTGTCCTCATTTGTCCTTGCTAAATCATCAGTTGCCGTAGTATTTGTGCTAGGCTTCAAAGGTAACGCATCTAAAGAGCTATCATTCCCTCGAACTGCCTTTTCTATTGTCAACGCGGCCTTTTCCAGAGAACTTGTTAATTGCACATGCGGGAACTGGATCACTTCCTTCAGCTTCTGATTATCAAAAATTGCCTGTCCGCAAACATTATCTTTGTACCCAACGACTTCAAGCATTTCCTTTTTGGCTGCCTTCCCTAAGGTCGTCTCCAAGATCTCAAGAAGCTTAACGATCGAAATACTTTCTCCGAGCCCTAAATTCAATATTCGCAAATCACCATTTTGCAAGAAGGCCATCTGGCTCAAAATATCAACAGCATCATCAACATGAATAAAGTTGATCATGGTTTGTGGCGCATTTTGACAAAGAACAATTTTTTGTCCTCTAAGAATATTAACAGCAAACTTAGCAACAATATCGCAAGGATAGACATCCGCAGCATCATATTGAATAGCCGGAGTGATGTTAACCATTCTAAGGATAATGGATTTCACGCGATTATTTTTATTAGCCATAATCAATTGTTCAGCAATGATCTTGCTTGCTTCATAATCAAAATACGGCGCAACTCTGAAATCTTCGCTGACTCTTTCTTGACTTCTCAAATATTTTGTATCATAGACCCTTGTTGTTGAACCAAAGATGAGCTGGACATTCTGGCGCAAGCGGTTAAGCCCCTGAAGGATGTTTAATGTTCCACCAGCATTGACATGATATATTTCCTCTTTGTCTTCAATATTGTCTATACGAATAGCAACGCGAGCCGCTAGATGATAAACAACATCTGGACGGGAATAATTTAAAAGATCAAAAACTTCTTTTTTATTCTTAATATCAACTTTCTGAACAA
>JBAYLJ010000154.1:0-3515 GCA_041664145.1 Candidatus Omnitrophota bacterium
TGGAGAATTTTAAAACTGGCTATAAAAGCTCAATTTTGACGTCGACAAGGCCTTGACGCGTTGGGGCAATCTTTCGGAAAGCCGATTTGGTTAAATCGATAACCCGCCCTTCTAAAACAAGGCGTTGATGTGGTCCGCGGTCATTGACACGAACGATAATAGATTTTCCATTTTCAATATTTGTTACGCGGATTTCCCTCCCAAATCCTACTCCCCAGATAGCGCAGGTCATGCCTTGATCGTTGAAGCGTTCGTTGTTGGCCGTGCGTTTGCTGACTCCGGGAGAATAGCGAGAATACCATGATGCTTTTCCATAAAGCGATGATTTCAGGCAAAACGAAAGTGGAGTTCGTTCGGCCATGGCAATGCGAAGCGTAGAGAGGATCGCTAAGCAAATGACAAGCAATAAAATACTTTTTTTAACATTTTTTGGCTTTGACATGTGACTGAAAGATAGCACATCGCGGGCAAAAGTCAAGTCCGCTTGCTTAACGACCTTGTTTTTTTTTGCTCAAGCGTATAGAGACTTCTTTAGCGTTTTGGATGGCTTTTGGTTTGTGGAGGATGATTTCAGCTTTTTGGATCTTTGGGTTTTTCATCACGATATTAAGGATAAAATCAGCTAAGGCTTCAGCAAGAAAGAAGTGAGAGCGAGAAACTTCCCTTATAATGGTTTTTGTTAAGAATTCGTAGTCAATGGCTTGCGTAAGGTCATCAGACTTGATGGCTTTTTTGGCATTATATTCAAAAGAAAGATCTAAGATGACTTTTTGTTTGCGTTTTCGTTCTTTTGGTTTTGTGCCAAGAATAACAGCAATGGTGAGTTTTTTTATGCGGACAAGGAGCATAAGTTTATTTAATGAGGCTTAAAAATTCAGCGCGTGTTGAAATTTCTTTACGAAAAGCGCCTAACATGCAAGAGGTTTTCATCACAGAGTTCTGTTTTTCAACGCCACGCATCATCATACAGAGGTGCTGAGCTTCGATCACAACACCAACGCCAGCACATTGGGTATATTTCATGAGAGTTTCTGCAATTTGTTTGGTCAGATTTTCCTGGACTTGAAGCCTCCTGGCAAATAAATCAACGATCCGGGCGATCTTGGAAAGCCCGATGATCTTTCCCTTAGGAATATATCCTACGTGGCACTTTCCAAAGAACGGTAATAAATGATGTTCGCACAGCGAATACATCTCGATGTCTTTAACAACGACCATTTCATCGCTGTTCGATTCAAATATAGCGCCGTTGATGACCTTGTCCAGGTCTTCAGTATACCCTTTAATAAGGTAGCTAAAAGCCTTGGCCGCTCTTTTTGGGGTATCTTTCAGCCCTGGGCGGTTGACATCTTCACCGGTTGCTTTGATAATTTCTTTATAATAATTTTCCATAAATGATAGTGAAATATACCACAGAGTTTTATAGGTGTCAAACACAGTTATGGACTGAAGCATAAAAAGCTATAAAAATACTATTCCTTACATTGTTGTTGTCATCTTCGAGCGTTTTGTTATAATATCGCCTTATGAAACCAATTGTTGATTATCATATGCATACCTTTCTTTGCGGCCATGCTATTGGTGAGCCGTTTGAATACGCGGATCATGCCTTAAAACTTGGGCTTAAAGAAATAGGTTTTTCGGATCACGCGCCTTTGGTATCGCATGATGACCCATCGATTACCATGAGTTTTGAGCAACTTCCCTGTTATCATAAGATGCTCGAAGACCTGCGCGCTCAATATGCCGAAAAGAATTTAAAGATCAAGATCGGCATTGAGGCTGACTATATTCCTGGATATGAAGAAAAAACACAAAAGATCTTGGATGGCTATGCGTATGACTATGTGTACGGCTCTGTTCATTTCATTGGCGAGTTTGCTTTTGACAATCCTCAAGAAAAAGAACGCTTAAAGACAAATAATATTGATAAGGTTTACTTGGATTACCACGCCTTGCTTCGGAAAAGCGCGCAATCGAAGCTTTTTGATATTATGGCACACGTTGATTTGGTTAAAAAATTCGGTGACAGGGCCAAGACAGATCTAAGCGAGGAAGTACGAAAAACAGCTGAAATTTTTAAAAAGTCGGAAGTTGTTATTGAAGTTAATTCTTCAGGGCTTCGCAAGCCTGTGAAAGAAATTTATCCAGCGCTTTCTGAGCTTTCAATTTATTGCCAGGCAGGAGTTATGATCACTTTTGGCTCTGATGCGCATGCACCAGCTGAAGTTGGGTATGCATTTGGCGATGCGCTGCAATGGGCAAAAAAAGCTGGATATTGTGAATATGTTGTTTTTGAAAAGCGTCAAATCGTGGACAAGATCAAGTTTTAATTTTTCTCGCAGGCCTTCAACATCTGCAGCAAGCTCTTTTTTACCAACTTTGTTTTAATAATCTTTTCATTTTTGTTAAGCTCTATTTTCCATTTTTTTGAACAGCGCTTGATCGAAACAGCAAATCCTTGCAGCAAAGGATCTTCAGCGGTAAAGATAATTTGACTGCCCTGCTTTTTTTTCTCATCAAAACGAAACTTCTTGAAAATAATGCTTTTTTCTCCGGTGATGGATCTTGGCGCATAGGTCTTGGGATCAAAGTGCGCACAGAACATTGGTGGGATGGCCTGGGTTTTTTTAACAGGAACGCGAAGATGTGATGTCTTTGTTAAAAGGGCTTGAAAGAAAAGTTTTTGTCCTTGGGCTTGCCACTTGCGTTCAAATCGTGTGTTAAATTGCGCTGGAATATTATTTTTCTTCAGCGTT
The DNA here is from genome assembly GCA_041664145.1 of Candidatus Omnitrophota bacterium. GTDB lineage: Bacteria > Omnitrophota > Gorgyraeia > Zapsychrales > Aceulaceae > CALGLP01. Next base: position 2,760 of record JBAYLJ010000154.1, read on the forward strand.
AATCCCGTCGCTTGATTTTGTTTTAGGATCCAGGAAAAATAGGGTTTATTGTCTGTGACGATTCTAAGTGTACCTTCTTTTTCAAGACGGTTGTTAACCATCTTTAAGAAATCTGTTTTAAATAAGCGATGGCGATGGTGACGTTTTTTTGGCCACGGAAAAGAAAAGAGCGAGTCAATATGTGTGATGGATTGTGCTGCAAAAAGATATTCTAAGGCGATTGTTGCATGAATTTTAAGGAGCCGGACATTGGTGATGTTGGCATTCTTAATCCGTTTGAGGGTTTTTTTGATAAGCTCAAAGTTGATTTCAATGCCAACAAAGTTTTTATCGGGATTTTGCTTGGCACATTCAAGCAGGTATTCCCCTGTCCCAAAACCAATTTCGATCACGAGAGGGGCTTTACGCCCAAATTCTTTGTTCCAATTGATGGGAAGAGGTTCGTTGAAATACGAAACCAGAAATTTATCGGTATTTTGATTTAATATAACGCTCAATGATTTGGATAAATTCTTTTTTTAAATTTGTGCTTTTGAGGGTTTGGATAAGTTTTCCATCCGTGTAAACAATGGCTTTGTTTGTTTCTCCTCTTCCAGGAAGCGAAAGCCCAACGTTGGCATGTTTGCTTTCTCCTGGGCCATTGACAATGCATCCCATGATCGCAATTTTTAACGTGTTAATCTCTGGATATCTTTTTTGCCAGATGTTTTGCTTTTTTATGACGTATGTTTTGACTTCTCTCGCAAGGGTTTCAAA
>JBAYLJ010000155.1:0-3509 GCA_041664145.1 Candidatus Omnitrophota bacterium
GTGAATATGTTAAGAAGAAGTTTGCCCATGCTGCTGTCTCGCATGTGGATATTGAGCGTCTTGCTAATCAAGTCAGAGTGAAGATTGCTTCCGCGAGACCTGGCGTTATCATTGGACGACGAGGGGCTGACATTGATAAGCTTAAAGAAGAGCTGGGAAAACTTACGCCCAAAGAGTTAGCCATTGATATTCAAGAGATTAAGAATCCTTCTATTAACGCGAATCTTGTTGCCCAAAGTGTCGCTTTACAGCTTGAGAAGCGCATTGCTTTTCGTCGTGCGATGAAGCGTTCGATCGAGCAGGCCTTAGGTTCAGGCGCCAAGGGGATTAAGATCAGCTGTTCAGGCCGCTTAGGCGGTGCTGAAATGTCAAGACGTGAAACATACCGAGAAGGAAAATTGCCGTTGCAGACTTTTCGTGCAGATATTGATTATGGATTTGCAGAAGCGCATACAACGTATGGCGTGATCGGTGTCAAGGCATGGATCTACCATGGTGATGCTATTCTTGATGAACCTAAAGAACAAGAGGCCAATGTTCAAAAACAGAATGTCGAGCCAGAAGTGATAAAGAAGGACGCCGAATAATATGTTGATGCCAAGAAAAGTTAAATATCGAAAAGTACAAAAAGGCAAAAATCGCGGTGTTGCGACACGTGGAGCGATGTTGTGCTTTGGTGAATTTGGGTTAAAGGCTTTAGATAATGGATTGTTAAGGGCTAATCATATTGAGGCAGCGCGTATTACAGCGGCGCGAAAGATGAAGGGCGCAGGAAGATTATGGATCAATATTTTTCCCGCAAAACCTGTCACAAAAAAGCCCGCAGAAACACGCATGGGAAAAGGTAAGGGTGACTTGGATCATTGGGTTTGTCCGATTAAAAGAGGAAGAGTTCTTTTTGAGATGGGTGGCATTCCTGAAGATTTCGCAAGAACCATTTTTCGTTTGATTGCCTTTAAGATGCCTATTCGGACAAAGTTTATTTCTCGTTCAGGTGCATCACAATAAGGATGGAGTCATGAAAGCAAAAGATTTTAGAAGTATTGATACGACAGATTTAGTTCAAAAAGAAAAGACTTTTAAAAAAGAACTTTTTGACTTAAATTACCAGAGAAAATTTGGCAAGGTTGAAAAGCCAGCACGCTTTGGTCATTTAAAAAGAGATATTGCACGCATTAAAACGATTTTAACGGAAAGAAAAAGTAAATGACAGAACGCACGAATCAGCGAAGGACTTTGATCGGGATAGTTTTAAGCGATAAGATGAATAAGACCCGCGTCGTTCAAATCGCTTGGCAATCAAAGCATTCAAAATATGAGAAACAGATTCGTCATTTTATCAAGTATAAGTCCCATGATGAAAACAACGAGGCTAAGCTCGGGGATACCGTCGAGATCATGGAGTCCAGGCCGCTTTCAAAAGATAAGCGCTGGGTCATCATAAAAATTATTAAAAAGAATGTTGAACAATGATTTTCCTAAAAACAGTTTTAGATGTAGTCGATAATACGGGAGCCCGCAAGGCTTCTTTTATTGGAGTTTTAAAGGCGCGTGGACGAAGTTTTGCGCAAGTAGGCGAGCTTATTCGTGTTAACATCAAAGAATCAGCACCTAACGCTGCCGTGAAAAAAGGTGAAGTCGTCAAGGGCATTATTGTCCGACAGACCTTTCCATTGCGTCGCAATGATGGTAGTTATGTGCGATTTGATAGCAATGCTATCGTGATCGTTGATGACGCTGGTAACCCTAAAGGAACACGTGTTTTTGGTCCTGTGGCGCGCGAGCTTCGCAATCTTGATTATATGAAAATTATTTCTTTAGCCCCTGAGGTCGTCTAAGATGCTTAAAATCAGAAAAAATGATCAAATTGAAGTGATTGCTGGAAAAGATAAAGGAAAAAAAGGAAAAGTTCTTCACGTTTTTCCTAAGCTTAATAAAGCGATCGTTGAGAATATTAATATTATTAAAAAAGCTCAGCGCAAAACACAAGACAATCAAAAAGGCGGCATTGTGGAAGTCGAAGCGATGATTGCTGTAAGCAATCTGATGCTGGTCTGCAAACAATGCAACAAGCGTGTACGTACAAAGATCTCTGTCTTGAAAGATGGAACAAAAAATCGTGAATGCAAACAATGTGGAGCAGCGAATTAATATGAAATCTCGATTATCAGAACGATGTCACAAAGAAGTTCTTCCGGCCGTTCAGAAAAAATTTAACATTAAGAACCTCATGGCGGTTCCGCGCCTTATTAAAATCGTTGTTAATATGGGCGTTGGGGAAGCCATGACGGATATTAACATTCTTGAAACAGCTGTTAAAGATTTAGGGGCGATCACAGGGCAGAAGCCTATTATTCGAAAATCTAAGAAGGCTATTTCAAATTTTAAGCTTAGAGAGAACGCTCCCGTGGGATGCAAGGTGACCTTGCGCGGGGACAAGATGTATGAATTTCTGGACCGGTTAGTAAGCATTGCGCTGCCACGTATTCGTGACTTTAACGGTGTTTCAAGAAAATCATTTGATAAAGACGGTAATTATACGCTGGGCATTACTGATCAATCGATCTTTCCAGAGATTCAAACTGATCAACAACTGCAGAAATCTCAAGGGATGGATATTTCCCTTGTTTTTAATCATGGCCCCGAAGAGCAAACACAAGAAGTTCTCACTCTTCTTGGGATGCCGTTTAGAAAGAAATAAAATCTATGGCAAGAAAAGCATTAATTAATAAAGCAGCACAAAAACCAAAGTTTGCAGTTCGTCAGCATAATCGTTGTCGCTTGTGTGGTCGGCCCAGAGGTTATTTAAGACGATTTGGAGTATGCCGTATTTGTTTCCGCGAGCTCGCCTGGAAAGGTGAAATTCCCGGAGTCAAGAAGGCAAGCTGGTAAGAAGAAAGGTAAGAAAACAAGATGTCCCTAACAGATCCTATTGCAGATATGTTAACAAGTGTTCGCAATGCATCGCAGACAGCTAAAGAGACTGTCGATGTTCCTGCATCAAAGCTTGTTGAGAAGATTTTAGAGATTTTTAAGAGATATGGTTATATTGAAGATTTCCGATTGCTTAAAGATAATACCCAAGGAACGCTCAAGATTTATTTGAGATACGAAAAGGGAAAGAAGTCGGTTATTATGGGGCTAAAGAGGATTTCGAAACCGGGTTTAAGGGTTTATGCAACACGTAATCGGATTCCAAAAGTTTTAAATGGTCTGGGAACTTCCATCCTTTCAACCTCTAAGGGCGTTATTGATGATAAAGAGGCCCGTGAGTTGAAAGTCGGTGGTGAAGTCCTCTGTTATATCTGGTAAACATATATGTCACGAATCGGAAAAAAACCAATTGTTATTGCTAAAGGTGTCAAATTTTCATGCCAGAATGGCGTTGCTCTCATCGAAGGCGCGAAGGGAAAGCTCACGCTTGCGATTCCTGCAAAAATTATCTTGGAATCTAAGAATGACAAGATCATCGTAACGCGACAAAGTAATGATAAGCAAACCCTTGCCAA
>JBAYLJ010000156.1:0-3499 GCA_041664145.1 Candidatus Omnitrophota bacterium
AATGAAAAAGACAAATAACGCCGCTAGGCGATTCATGGGCATCGATCCTTTAATATGTATATTATAGACACCGACAGAACATCGAGCAAACAAAAACCAGGGCTTTTTATCTTATGCCAAGCGTCTTGAGCCTCTTACCAAGAAAAATCTTTAAGCCTATTTTGCTCATGGGCCATATGAATCAGTCGATAAAAAACTTCGAACGTCAACTCAACATCAGCCATGGCGCGATGCTTCTGGCTCTCTTTAATCCCCAAGGAAGCGGCAACAAACCATAAAGGATAACGCTTAAGATGAGGCATGATTTGCCGCGCAAGGCGGATCGTATCAATAAAATTAAGTTCCCTATCAAGCTTGAGCCGTGCAACCTCAAGTTCATATTGCAAAAAACTCAGATCAAAACGAATATTGTGCCCAACAAGCGTGGCCTCTCCTAAAAACTGGATAAAATCAGGCAAAATTTCACAACACCTTGGTGCGCCAGCGAGCATTTGCTCGCTGATGCCGTTAACTTCAAAAGCACCAAAAGAAATAGCTCTCCCGGGGTCGACCAACGAGTGAAATCGTGCGATAGGTTTTAAAGCTCTGATTTTCAAGGCGGCTATTTCAACAACACGATCTCCGTTTGCAGGTGACAAACCGGTTGTTTCAACATCAAAAATCACAAACTCCTTTTCTTGAAATCTTTCCACAGCTACTTGTCCTTTCGTGACACAACATAACAGGCATGCACCTGGCAAGGCCTAAACAAAAGCTTTGTCTTACGAATACGGTCAAGACCAAAATCATCCATCACGTTAACAAAAGGAAAATTTTGCACTTGCAGATCAGAACAAAATTCTTTAAAAATATAGGTAGGCAACCCCTTGATCTTTAGATCTGCCACCTCTAATAAAACACAAAAAGTGTCATCCTTAAGAACAAATCCAAAGCTGTATGCGGATAACACCCCCTGAACAAAAACAACTCGGCCAATAAGTCCTAGCTTTTGATGATAACGCAAGCAAAGATCATGCACCTGATAACTTTCATCGATCATTTGCTGATAAATACCATCGCTGTGACCTTTCTTTCGTTCCTTTGCCCATTGTAAATATAGTTGCAAACAAGCCTTGCGCATCTTAGGCGTATAGGCAACAAAAGTGCTTTTTTGTTGACGAACAAACTGATTATACAAAGCTCGCTTGGATTTATATTTATTCCCGCGCAAGCCAGCAATGTCTTCCCTGCGATAAACGAACTCTTCGCTTTTTTTATAAAGCTGATATTGCTCCTTGGGGAAAAAAGAAAGATCTTTTTCTTCTACATTTTCAATCCGCGAAACGCCTCGTCCTTTATTTTCTTTAAACATCGTTTCAAAACAAAGATCGATCGTTTCTTTTGTCATCTCCTTGCCCAAGGGGGGCAAATAAAGAAAAGAGCCTAAAACATTCTTTGCAAAAATGCAAAGCGTGCCGCCAATGACTTGAAATCTAAAATCAAAAAAATCTTTCCAGGTAAAGATATTCACAAAAGAAAAAGCTGACAAGGCATAATCAGTTTTTTTAAGAAATCGCTCAACGATGCTCTTTTTGGATAATAAAAATAATTTTGTCATTGGGGCAAGATACAAAAAAGAGTTTGCATTTCATCCTCGCTGATATGGGATGAAGAAATCTCTTCAATGTGCGCTTTCAAGAATTGCTGAACGGTTTTTTGATTAAAAAATTTCTTCAAATAACTGCTGTGCTTTTCTACTAATTCTGAAGATTGATTTTCCTGAATAAAAGGACACGCCAAATGAACAGCTAAAAAAAGGCCTTCTTGACTCTTAACAAGAATAAAAGGATAGAGTGCGCACTCAAAAGGCCGCGCTTGATAAACCTGACACTCGTTGGTTAAAGAATCTAAAAACAGGCAAACATGTTCTTCTGCTGAAACTCTTGTGGCGACATGTCCTTGACAATCAAGAAAATTCTTCTCAAAGGCTTCATGTTTAAAAATTTTATCTTCGGAAGCATAAACCTTGGGCCGCCAAGAACTATGAGACTCCTTAAAGCGGCAACACCCCTTGCACGCAAGACAAAATTTCTCACTCATTAATTGTCGTAAAGAAAAATCCATTTTGTTCTCCAACGAAAAAGATTTGCCCTGCCCTTCGTTGTCGTCTTACTTAACCCTGCTTCCAATTTTAACATTATGATCCGGCTCTAAGATCGATGGACCATGCTCATCAGAAGCCGCTAAAAGCATTCCCCTTGATTCTTCACCTCTTATCGTCGCTGGCTCTAGATTGTTCACAATGATCACCTTGCGGCCAATCAAAGCTTCTTTGGCATAGGAAGAGCGGATACCGGCGACGATCTGTTTTTCTTCACTTCCCGTATCAATTTTAATAAGGTAAAGCTTATCAGCATTAGGATGCTCTTTAACTTCTTTGACTTGAGCAACAATAAGCTCTAAATTCTGAAACTCTTTAATGCTAACCATCTTTATCTCCTTTTTTTATGTTCTTATCAAGATTGGGGTATTCTACCACATTCTCCCCAAGAGACAAGACCTACAAAGCTCGGTTGCTTAAATAAGCGTATAGTTTATGAACACCCTTCGGATGACATAAGCTATAAGTACGAATTTGCTCCACATGTTTATTTTGTATATGCGGAGTTTGAATGGTTTCGCTTGCGCTCAACCACTCCTTCGCTTACGCTCAGTCGCTCGTAGCTTCGCTTGCGCTTTCAAGCTGACTGGCGCCGTATACAAAAATGGCTCCTCGAATGAGGAGCCATTTTTGATATATACGGACCGGACGAGACTTGAACTCGCGATCTTCAGCGTGACAAGCTGACATGTTAACCAGGCTACACTACCGGTCCAAAAGCTTTGCAACTACTTCCCTAAAAAAATGGTGGGCGGTGCTGGACTTGAACCAACGACCTCTTGAATGTAAGTCAAGAGCTCTACCAACTGAGCTAACCGCCCAATCGGAAGCGTTATACTACAATAAAAAAAATTAGCTGTCAACCCTGTTAGAAAAAAATGCCAATAATCCCGAGTATACTCTTGCAGCGCAAATGTTGTCTCAATTTTTGTTTCGAAACCGCTAGCGTATGGTTCTCTAACGAGGTCAATTTATTTTAGCCGCCAATTTTACCAATGGCCATCAGGGTAAAGACCATGGTAAAAATAGCAACCGTCTCAATAATACCGAGAACGATAAGATAATTTCCAAAACCCTTTCCTGTTTCTCCAAAAGCATCTGCCGCCGATGCGCCAGCCATTCCTTGCGTCCAAGCTGAAATGCCTATGGCTAATCCACCAAAAAGGCCACCCCACCATAAATAAATTCCTTTAGTAGAAGCAGCCAAAATAGCGTTCATCAAAATCATACCGTAGATTGTCTGCGAAAGCGGAGCGCCCACAAACGCGGCCATTAAAAAAGGTGCAGACTTGTTTTGCGCAAAACACTTTTTCCACGCGCCGACAGCAGCCATACCGGCTGCACCAGCACCCAATCCTG
>JBAYLJ010000157.1:0-3490 GCA_041664145.1 Candidatus Omnitrophota bacterium
CATCATCATAAACATCCAGGCCTACAGCCCCTAAAATTTGTTCATCTAAAAGACGCTTCAGGTCTTTTAAGGGTGATATCTCTCCCCGCGCAATATTGATAAAAATCGTTCCTGTTTTCACGCGGCGCAATGTTTCATAGCTAAGCATCTCTTTAGTTTCTTGCGTAAGCGAAAGCGCGCAGACAACCACATCTGCCCACGATAAGCCAGAAGTTAGATCTGTATATTCCAAGGACGGAAGCTTGCGATCAATATCAACCCCCGCCACTTTCATATGAAGCCCTCTAGCGATATCAACAATTTCTGAACCAATGTTACCAACACCAACAACAAGCATTTTTTTATCCTGACATTCAAGGCCTGTTAGCCCATCACGACAAAAAAAATGAAAACACTGTTGCTGTGTTTTAAGCTTTCGCCAAAGAGCTAACATCATCAAAATGGCTTGCTCCGCAACAGCCCTGGCACAATACGATGGTAGATAGCCCAAAGCTGCTTCACATTTTGTTTGATCACGATAGTCTAAAACATGATCAAAGCCGGTACTACGGGTTAAAATACCCTTAAGCGCTGGCGCCCAGCCAAAAGGAATCTTGGACTGTGTGCGAATGCTCACAAGCGCCGCAGGCACATCCTTCATCTTGCTTTCTTGTATTGTCTGAGAGGTGTATTCAGCCCTTATGTGTGACGGGCACAATTTTCTTAATAACTTTTGTTCTTCGTCGAAGGCTTCAAAAAAAATAATGTCGCTCTTGGCGCTCTTTACCATTTTCCTGTCTTTCGCTCCTCAGCCTTAGGAAAATGTTCAAGATTGCTTAAAGCTTTTTTGACATCCTCCTGTGACAAATGAAAGGCTTCAAGCTTGCCGGCCAGATATTTTTCATATCCCAATAAATCCATCAATCCATGGCCGCTATAATTAAACAAAATGACTTTTTCCTTGCCTTCTTCTTTAGCTTTTTTTGCTTCATCAATGACGCACGCTATCGCGTGACTTGTTTCCGGCGCGCAAATGGTTCCTTCGGTCTTCGCCCATGTAAAAGCAGCTTCATAACACTTAATTTGATCATAGGCCTTGGGCTCAACTAATCCTTCCACGGCGGCTTGGCTCACCAAGGGCGCCATACCATGATAACGAAGCCCGCCCGCATGGATCGAGGGAGGAATAAAATTATGCCCCAAAGAAAACATCGGAAGCAGTGGCGTTTTCCCAGCGACATCACCAAAATCATACATAAACTTTCCCCTGGTCATCTTCGGACAAGCTGAAGGCTCCACAGGAATAATCTTTATTTTTTTTCCATGAATTTTATCAGCCACGAACGGAAAGGCTATCCCGGCAAAATTGCTTCCTCCGCCAACGCAACCGATCACAATATCCACTTTTTTCTCATGGGCAAGTGCTAATTGTTTTTTTGCTTCAAGGCCTATAATGGTCTGGTGCAGCAAAACGTGATTGAGCACGCTTCCCAGAGAATATTTTGTTTTTCCTGTCTCGTCCGAAAGCGCATCCTCAATCGCTTCACTAATAGCAATACCAAGACTCCCTGGAGTATCCGGCATTTTTGCTAATATTTGTCGGCCGATCTCCGTATCGGGGCTAGGAGATGGAACACATTCGCCTCCCCACGTCTGCATAAGCGCTTTGCGTAACGGTTTTTGATCAAAGCTAATGCGTACCATATAAACTTTGCAATGTAAACCTAACAAATTACAAGCAAACGACAGCGCACTTCCCCATTGGCCTGCGCCAGTTTCCGTCGTGAGTTTTTTTATACCAAATTGTTTATTATACCAAGCTTGCGGCACGGCCGTATTGGGCTTATGGCTTCCGGCCGGCGACATGCTTTCATCTTTATAATAAATTCTCGCCGGAGTCTTTAAAAATTGCTCCAAATAAACTGCGCGGCGAAGCGGTGCCGGGCGCCAGCGATACAAAATTTCCAATATTTCTTCAGGAATATCGATCCATCGCTTGGTGGACATCTCTTGTTCCAAAAGATTCATGGGAAAAATCTTGGCCATCATGGCTGGATCCAACGGCTTGCCGTCAAAAGCCAAAGGCGGCAACATCGGCGTTGGCAAATCCGCGGCGAGGTTGTACCACTTGCGCGGCATGTCTTTTTCATGTAAACAGATTTTGATTTCTTTCATTGAAAGCTCCTTTTTTTCAACAATTTTTATCTCTCTTTATAAAATTATATTTCCTCTCTCAAATAATATCATTCTCTGGCTCTAATACATATTAAAATATTAACAATTTAAAAACTTGAAAATCTAAATTTTCATAAACTTTCAAAAAGTGCTTTTTATATGCTTTCACAAAAGCTGTTAAATAAAAATCATGCCCCTTCATAACAACAACATAGCGCGCGTTGATACTTGCTAAATAATCCATAAAATCTTGCCTCTTTTTATGCTCATGGTACGTCGAAGCAGCCCTTTGAGTAAAAAGCGTAAACGTCCTTGGTTTTATAAAAATAAACACATCTTGGGGCTTCGTATTTTTTTTAACATATTCGAAAAGCTCCCCAGCTTCCTTGTTGGCGACATTGAGCCTTGTAAAATCATTTTGACACCTTATGTGAATAATCGTTCCAACCTGGGTGAAGAGCAAAACGACAAAGATTATTAAAAGAAATGTCTGCGAAAATTTTTTGCTCAAGAACGAAGAGACTTCTTGGATGCCAAAAAACAAATAATAAAAATAAAATAACACTAAGGGAAGGAACAATCTATGCGCATCAAACAATGTTATACGTGTATGTGGCAGGGCATAGGCAAGAATAATACCCACATAAAAAAAACAAAAAATTTCTAATAACGAAAATCTTTTACGAACAGCCCCGTAAAAACCAAGAAAACAAAAGCAGCTCTTAACCCAAAAGAAGACCCTCTCGGCTCCCGTTGTATTTAAAGAATAAAAAGATGTTATGTAGAAAGCGGCTTTGTCAAAGACGCTGGCGAAGGTAAAACCAAAGCGGGGAAAATAACCGGAAGTATCTACGCCAAAAGGTAATTGTAATATCATCAGAAAGGCACATGTTAAAACAGAAAAAAGTGTTTCTCTGTGGATCTGTCGATATTTAATAAGATCGTAAGTTATCAAAGCAGGAACAAGAATAGCTCCGATCGATCGTGTTCCGTAGGCGCAATACATCATCACGCCAAGGGCAATGAAAAAGGGTTGATTTCCTGGCCTGTCGAGCTTGTTATTATAAAAATACTCTGCGCAATAAAGGCTAAGAAGCGTAAAAAATAAAAAAGATGTTTCTGATAAAATATTGTTAAGAAAAAAATAGATAAAAGGGTGCGCACCTACTAAAAACAATAAACACATGGCTATTATCGGCGGCAATCTGTTCCGCAAAAGAAGAAACAGCAAGCAAAGCGATGCCTCCCAAAACAAGACAACCAGCAGCTTCATTGCAAAAAAGTTCATCCCAAAGAACCGATAAACAATAGACAACAAGAAAGGAAAGACAGGTGG
>JBAYLJ010000158.1:0-3470 GCA_041664145.1 Candidatus Omnitrophota bacterium
AAAAGATTTTAAAAATTCTTGCTTCTTACGCATAGACAATTGTCGTAAGATAGCACTTCGTGTTTGAATAATTTTACGATCAATATGATGAGGAAAGTGACGACTCTTGGCAAATTTTCGGTCAGAATAGCTAAACACATGAAAATAAGCGATCGGACTGTTCACAAGAAATTCATAGGTATCGTTAAAATCTTCTTCCGTTTCTCCAGGAAAACCTACAATAATATCAGCCCCAAGACAAATCTCGTCAACATTATGAGTCGCAAATTCAAGAAAAAGATCAATCTCTCCTTTTGTATATTGTCGTCCCATCAAATCTAAAATATTATCGCTCATGCTCTGCAGTGGAATGTGTAAATAACGGCATAATTTCGTCTTTGTTCCCATTAATAAAATTAAGTCATGCGGGATAGTATTTGGCTCAATGGAAGAGATACGGATGCGCTGAAGATCTGCAATATCATTAAGTTTTTTAATAACATCAAGGATCGTCCGTCCACTATCTTGATAAGATCCAACATTGATCCCTGTTAAAACTAATTCTTTGTACCCTGCTTGAGTAAGTTGATTTGCTTCTTTAAAGATATCATCAAAATCACGGCTACGGGCCGCACCTCGCGCATAAGGAACCTCGCAATACGAACAAAAAGATTCACATCCATCTTGAATTTTAATATTTGCCCGGGTTCTCGTCTTGTCAATTCCCGGCGCTGGGATCTTAAAACTTTTTTTAGAAATAGCTGGGATGAGGATACGCGGATGCTTGCTAGGTTTCATTTCTTCGATAAAAGAAATAAGATTCATTTTTTCTGCATTGCCAACGATCCAATGAACGCCGGGAAGACTTTTTAATTCTTCACTTTGCGTTTGGGCTTGGCATCCGATCAAGGCAATTTGTATATGGGGATTGAAATTCTTAAGACGGTGGACAAGTTTACGAGCATCTTGATCGCCTTTTTCAGTAACGGTGCAGGTATTAATAACAGCCAAATCAGATAATTTGTTTTCCGAAAGAACCTTGTATCCTTTTTGTTCAAAAAGATTACGCAAAACAGCCGTTTCGGACTGATTAGAGCGACAGCCTAAGGTGTAGAAGGAAACACTTTTTTTCATATGGTAATAGTATACCGTCAAATAAAGACAATTCAATATGTTTGCGTTAAAGGAAATTCATCGACCTTAGTGCAATAAAACGCAGTAAGGTGGTCGATGCGAGGTGTTTCCTCTGAAGGATAAAGGTCGTCATGTCGGTTTTTCTAATTAACATTGGCAAGAAAAAGACCGATAAGATATAATGCCGCTATGAAAATTGGCCCTATCACTATTGATCGACCTGTTGCGCTCGCTCCGATGGAAGATGTTACGGATACCCCTTTTCGATGTATCTGTAAACGCCTAGGAGCTGACATTCTGTTTACAGAATTTACAAGCAGTGAAGCCCTTATTCGCAGCGTTAAGAGTGCTTTTCACAAGATCACCCTTCGTGACGATGAAAGGCCCATCGGTATTCAAATTATTGGTTCGCGCGAAGATGTTATGGCGCAAGCGGCAAAGATCGCTGAAAGCGCACATCCAGATTTTATTGACATCAATTGTGGATGTTGGGTGCGTAAAATTTCTATGCGTGGTGAAGGAGCTGGATTGCTCAAAGATTTAAAAAAAATGGAAGGCATCATTAAAGCTGTCGTTAAGGCAACAAGGCTTCCTGTGACCGTGAAAACACGCCTTGGATGGGATGCAGATAATATCGTAATTGTTGATGTGGCGAAAATGGCTCAAGACCAAGGCGTTCAAGCGCTCACGGTCCACTGCCGAACAAAAACGCAAGCTTATAAAGGCAAGGCTGATTGGATGTGGCTTGAAAAAATTCGTAAGGCCGTCTCTCTGCCGCTTATTGGAAATGGTGATATCATTACACCTGATGATGCCAAAATAATCTTTGACTTAGGCTGCGATGGGGTCATGGTTGGGCGCGCCGCCATATCCAACCCATGGGTTTTTCAACAAATCAAACATTTTCTTAAAACAGGAAGTCATTTACCCCCGGCGAGCCTTCAAGAGCGCATCAACCTTTGCCTTGATCATTTAGATCTTTCCATTCAGTTCAAAGGGAAAAAGGCCGGCGTCTTTGATTTTCGTAAACATTATGTTGGATATCTGTCCGGCTTTCCTTTTGTCGCAAAGTTACGTGCGATATTGATGGGGCTTAGCGACGCTGATGAAATTATTCGTCAGTTAAAAGAATTTTCTCAGGACCTTCCTTCAAAAAATTCTTAGAAGGTTAATGATTTAAATATAAAAGGGGCAGGCTTAAAGTTTTAAGCCTGCCCCTTTGTGTATCTTCCAATCACCTTTTAACTAAACTAAACCATGATCGAGCATGGCGTCAGCGACTTTGACAAATCCGGCAATATTTGCGCCATTAACATAATTGACGTAATCGCCTTTTTCTTTGCCATACTTAACACAATTTTCATGGATACTGATCATAATATTATGCAACCGTGTATCAACTTCTTCGCGCGTCCATGACAAGCGAAGGCTGTTTTGGCTCATCTCAAGCCCTGAGGTAGCCACACCACCTGCATTCGCAGCTTTTCCAGGACCATAAAGAATTTTTGCTTTTAGAAACACCTCAACGCCTTCAGGAGTTGTGGGCATATTAGCTCCTTCTCCGACGGCGATACAACCATTCTTGACAAGCTCTTTGGCATCAGCTTCATTGATCTCGTTTTGCGTGGCGCTTGGGAACGCAGCATCGCATTTAACCGACCATGGCCTCTTGCCTTCAACGTAGACACATTTAAATTTATCTGCGTACTCTTTAATGCGTCCACGTTTAATATTCTTAAGCTCCATGACAAACGCTAACTTCTTTGCATCAATCCCATCTTTGTCATAGATGTATCCTGCAGAATCAGATAATGTCACAACCTTAGCCCCAAGTTGAATAAGTTTTTCAACCGTGTATTGAGCAACGTTGCCAGAACCTGAAACAACGCAAATTTTACCTTTAAACGATTGGCCTCTAGTTTTGAGCATCTCTTGAACAAAATAGACGCATCCATAACCTGTGGCTTCCGGACGAATCAAACTTCCGCCCCAATTTAAGCCCTTGCCTGTCAAAACGCCTGTAAATTCATTACGAAGACGCTTATATTGACCAAACATAAAGCCAATTTCACGGCCGCCCGTTCCAATATCGCCGGCAGGAACATCTGTATCGGGTCCAATGTGTCGCTGAAGTTCCGTCATAAAACTTTGACAAAATCTCATGACCTCGTTATCAGATTTTCCTTTAGGATCAAAATCAGATCCACCTTTACCGCCACCCATCGGAAGCGTAGTTAAACTGTTTTTTAAAACTTGCTCAAAGGCTAAAAATTTAAGAATGCCTAAGTTGACACTTGGATGAAGCCGAATACCGCCCTTATACGGACCAATAGCGCTGCTCATTTCAATACGGTATC
>JBAYLJ010000159.1:0-3458 GCA_041664145.1 Candidatus Omnitrophota bacterium
CGATCATTTTAGGTGGCCGTCGTACTCAGTGCGTGCCTCTTGTGACAGAATCGCTGAACTGGCAAAACGGCGTTTTTTTAGGAGCGCGAACAGGATCAGAAACCACAGCTGCTGCCGCCGGACGAGTGGGCACCCTTCGTCGAGATCCGATGGCGATGATCCCTTTTTGCGGATACAATATGGGAGATTACTTTGGCCATTGGCTTAAAGTCGGATCAAGATTAAAGCATCCTCCAAAGATTTTTTCTGTGAATTGGTTTCGAACCGATGACAAGGGCGGGTATATTTGGCCTGGATTTGGCGAGAATATTCGCGTTCTTAAATGGATCGTTGACCGCGTGCACGATCGTGCAGGCGCCAAAGAGACGCCTATTGGCCTTGTCCCCGAGCTCAAAGACTTTGATATGACGGGATTACACATTCCAGCTGAAAAGATGGAACAACTTTTCTCTGTGGATAAAATGCAGTGGCAGGAAGAGGTCAAAGACGTTGAGAAATTTTTTGCTCAGTTTGGCAGTCACCTTCCTAAGGCCATGGCCGAAGAGTGTGCAAAACTTAAGAAGGCCCTTCAATAAAGAAAAAAATAAAATCCTCAAAAGTAACTCCTTGCCATAAACAACAATTGCTCATATAATATCGCTGCTTATCCGCAAGGCGATTTCGTCAAGATGCAAACACGTCCGATCGTTAGCTGATTTATTTTTTACTTGTTAAGTGATAAGAGCATTTGTTGTTGCTAAAATTTAATCGTATTACTTGAAGCAACATCGATCCTATTTTTAACCTCTAGCACGAAAGATCTTTATGAAGTATAAGCACGCCTTATTCTTAAATCCTTATATCGAAAAAAATACTAATAATACCATGATGCTTTTTCCGCCAACGGGCCTTGAGTACGTGGCCGCGAGCGCTAAAGGGCTTGTGGATAAAATGACCCTTTTGGACTTACGCTTGGGCGGGGAATTGTCAGATCCGGAAAAGCTTCTTAATTTTATATCAGTTAATATTGACATTATTTGCGTGAGTATCGGCTGGGATCGACAATTTGAAGAAGTTTGCAGCCTTTTAAATCGTATGCCAGAGCAGATCCCTCTCGTGGTAGGCGGGTATAAGGCAACCGAAAAGGTTGAAGAGCTTTTTAGCTTATGTCCGAATATCGATATTATTGTGCGCGGCGAAGGCGAAGAGACGATTAAAGAAATTTTAAGATTTAACCCACTCAAAGACATTTTAGGGATCTCTTACCGTCAGGGAAAACAGATCGTTCATAATGCGAATCGACCGTTTGTCTCTGTAGAAAAGCTTCCATGCCCGGATCGTTCCTTGAGGACCCAAGAATATGAGCTTTCGCTCAATGGAATCAAGGTGGCTCATCTTACTTTTGATTCGGTGTTAGGTTCGCGGGGTTGTCCGTTTAATTGTAAGTTTTGTACCTTTAGCCTTAATCCGTTGGGACAGAAACGAAATTATGAAGCGCGTAGCGCAAAATCTGTGGTGGATGAAATTCAATCCTTAACAGCTAAAGTTATTTTGTTTAGTGATGATAATTTCTTCGTTAATCCAAAGCGTTCGGAAGAGATCTGTGATTTGCTCATTGCGCGTGGAATTAAAAAACGCTTTGTCGCGCAGACAAGGCTTGATATCGCAAAGCATCCAGGGCTTTTAGAAAAAGCTGTGAAGGCGGGCTTTAAGGCGCTCTTGATCGGCATCGAGTCTCCTCACGATTGGATTTTGACACAGCTTGATAAGGGTTTTAACCAGAAAACGATCAGAGAGTCTTTCGCTGTTCTTACCAAGTACCCTATTTTTTATAATGGCTATTTTATTTATGGCAATATCGGGGAAACGGAACAAGAGATGCTTTATATCGCACAATTTGCTAAGGAGATCGGCGTCGATGTGATTGCCTGCAACAAGTTAAGGATCGAGAAGTTTTCTCCCCTCAAGGAGTTGGCGGAAAAAACGCCGGGTTATCACGTGACGGAAAAAGGAGAGCTTTATTCAGACATGTATAGTCACGCGGCGTTAAAGAAAATAGGTCGAAAGATCAAGTTTTCTTTTTATACGCCTGCTCGTTATATGAAAATTTTATGGAAAAATGTTTTTATTACAAAGTTTTTTACGTTTAAAGAAATTATGCTTGTCTTACTTGCCACTCCGCGTATTATTTTTAGCGTTATCGTCAGAGAGCAAAAGAGAGGCCGGCTCAAAGATTCTTTACGGCGGACATTTATTCGAAATGATTAAAGAGCAATACCTGTTCTTTTGAAGCATTTAGCGCTTAGGCCGCTAAAGAGGGGTTATTATTAAAAAGATCATCGCGTCCCATAAGGGGCGAAAGTGCAAGCATCCTCGATGCAAACATATTTTAAGCATTTATAATCACGAGGACTATTGCCATGTTCATTCGAGCCCTTCCTCACAAGATCAGAGGGATCGCAGATCCGCTACCCGATCGTCTTGATATCATGGTAGCTAAAAGGCAAGCATAGATTTTTGTTCATGAATGTGCTAGAATTTCCTTCACTTATTTCCTTTTTTTAAATGTTACTAACATAAAAAATATTTTGCCCAGGGTTTTTCCTGCGGCGGGATATTTGATTTAAAGGATCCTTCATATGCTTTCAGTTAATAATGTTTCTTTACAGTATGGCCAGCGCAAACTTTTTGCCGGAGTGAATATTGTTTTTTCCTCGGGTAATTGTTATGGGCTGATCGGGGCCAATGGCTCAGGCAAATCAACGTTTTTAAAGATCCTCTCGGGTGAAATTGAAACAACGACTGGTGAGGTGTCGGTTGTTAAGGGCAAGCGCCTTTCCATTTTAAAACAAGATCAGTTTGCCTTTGATGAGTTTTCGGTCCTGACAACCGTGATCATGGGGCATAAACGTCTTTACGATATCATGATGGAAAAAGAAGTCCTTTATGCCAAGGCGGATTTTTCCGATGCCGATGGCATGCATATCGCGGATCTTGATCATGAATTTTCTGAGCTTAACGGCTGGAATGCTGAATCCGAGGCGGCGCAGCTTTTGAGTCGATTAGGCATTGGCGAAGAGCTTTGTTCGCTACCGATGAAACAACTCGAGGCCGGACAAAAAGTACGTGTCCTTTTAGCGCAGGCTTTATTCGGGAACCCTGATATTTTACTCCTAGACGAACCTACGAACCATTTGGATATCGAAACATGTATGTGGCTTGAAGAGTTTTTATGTGAGTTTGAGAATACAGCGATCGTGGTTTCCCACGATCGCCATTTTTTAGATAAGGTGTGTACGCATATTGCGGACATTGATTTTGGCAAGATCCAGCTTTATTCAGGTAATTATGCCTTTTGGCAGGAATCAAGCCAGCTAGCCTTGCGTCAGCGTAGCGAGGCCAATAAAAAGATTGAAGAAAAAAGAAAAGAGCTGCAGGATTTTATCGCGCGTTTTAGCGCCAATGCGTCCAAGGCAAAA
>JBAYLJ010000160.1:0-3372 GCA_041664145.1 Candidatus Omnitrophota bacterium
ACCTAACTCTGTTGACTTAAACCACGTTGCCCCATCTTGGTTATAAATATATCCTTTTTGTTCAATAATTTTTAAAGTGCTGGCAGTGCTCGCTGGACTAGCGACCTTGGACTGCGATGTCCAGACATCAAAATGCACACCAAAATCGTTCAAATCTTTTCGGATAAGATCCATGAGATAATGAACGCCAAAGGCCTGAAATGTTTTGTCCGAAAGTGCGTTAAGTGCATCAAGGCTAAGGACCTTTTGTTCCGCCATAAATTCTTTGGCCATGTCGACCACGTAGGCGCCTTGATAATGATCTTCGGGAAAGGCATCTGTGCCGCCTAAAATTTCTTGTGCGCGAGCCTTGACTGACTGACCCAAAATTTTAATCTGATTGCCTTCATCATTAATGTAGTATTCCTTGGTGACATCAAAGCCTAAAAACTTCAAGATATTGCCTAAGGCATCCCCAACCGCTGCTTGGCGGGCATGCGCAACCGTCAAGGGCCCGGTAGGATTAGCGGAAACAAATTCGATTTGAACCTTTTTCCCAATTCCCCTTTGCGAAGACCCATAGCGGGCGCCCTGTTTAAAAATCTCAGCTAAAACAGGAAAAAAAGCTTCCCGCGTAATATAAAAATTTATAAATCCAGGTTTCTTGACCTCAACCTTTTCAACAAGGGAACGTAACGCTGATGCTTTGATTTTTTGATCGAGAAGTGCGCAGAGAGAATCTGCAAGAGAAATGGGATTTTTCTTTAATTGCTTTGCAAGGCGCAAAGCAATATTAGAAGAAAAATCCCCATGAACTTTTTCTTTGGTTTTTTCAAGTTCAACGGGATCAATAGAAATAGAAGAGTCTTGAAGGACTTCGCGAACAGAAGCCGTAACAAGCTCTTCGATCTGAAGTCTTAGAGTTGACAACATGGATAGAAACTATTCTTTCCAGGTAACTTTTTTTCCGCCCTGCCAGAGATATTCCAAGCCGTAAAACTCGCGATTGGCCTTTTCAAAGACATGCACAACAATATCGCTTGAGTCGACAATGACCCACTTTCCTTCACGATACCCTTGAATTTTACCGATCGACAAACCCGCCTCTTTAAGACCGTCTTGAACACCATCGGCGATCGCTTTGACATGACGGTCAGAAGTTCCCGAACAAATAATAAAATAATCGCAAAAATTCGCCAGCTTACGGATATCTAAAACAACAATATCTTCAGCCTTTTTATCTCGCGCAAGCTGCGCAATAATCTTAATCGTCTTTTTTACGGCTTGTAGGGATGGTCTCTTAGGAGAAACGGGTGTCTTTGCCAATTTATATGGATATCTTTCGCTCGGAATATTTATAAAAAATGATGATCAATAAATGCGTAATTACTTCTTTGCCTTAGCTGCTTGATCCTTGGAAAGAACTCTCCAGCATTCGTGGGTTCCTTTGGGGGATTTGGCAACGGCGAAAAAACGACCGCTCTTTTCTTTGACTTGATAATCGGAGGTGTTAAATTTGCCCTTTGTTTTCACATCGTAGAATGATAATTCTTCCATCTAAAACTCCTTTCGTTGATAATAATGACGTTTATTGAAATAAGTCTATCGAATATTTTCTTCTTTGTCAAATCAAAATCAAAGAAATAAACTAATTTCTTCTCTGCAAATCAAAAAAGCTTTTCTAGATCGCTTTCTTGACGCTCTGTCAAAGGACCAACCACGGCTAAATTCATGCGGCTCGCCTTAAAAAGCTCTCCTGCCACGCGCTTAACATCGCTTGCGCCTATCTTCTCGACTTTTCTAATGGCTTCTTTAAAAGTTTCAACCCTGTTTGTCGCCACAATAGACTCACCGATCCAAAACATATGCTCGGCTGTGTCTTCAAGGCTCAGGAGCGTTTGACCGATAAAATAATCTTTGGCGCGCCTTAACTCGCCAGAGGATACAGGGCTTTTAGCGATCTTTACGAGTTCCTTTAAGATCACATCCACGGCTTCAACGACTTTCTCGTTATGGACGCCTCCGCGCACAATAAAGGCACCGGTATCCTTAAAAAGCTTCATGCCAGAGGAGATCGAATAAGCCAACCCCCTTTTCTCGCGCACCTCGTTAAAGAGTCGACTCGACATATTGCCGCCTAAAATGATATTGAGAATGCCTAAGGCATAACGATCAGGATGCTCGCGATGAAAACCCAAAGAGCCTAGCGCAAGGTGCATTTGTTCAATTGGCTTCTTATGAAATTTTAATTTAGGGGCGCTTTGCTCATTGCTGGCCTTAACACAAGAAATGCTTCCCTGAATATTTAGTCGCCCAAACTTTTCTTGAGTTAATGAAAGCAGCTTTTGATGGGACAAATTGCCACATGCCGAAACAACAATATTAGAAGGAATATAAAAATAACGATGAAACCTTCGCAAGTCTTCAAAGCTCATTTGCCCAACAGAATCAAGGGTACCTGCAATATTTTGTCCCAAGGGATGGCTTCCCCAAAGAAGTTGGTCTAAAAAATCTCCGACCAAATGCTGAGGAAGATCGTTGTACATCTTGATCTCTTCTAAAATAACGCCCCGCTCCTTATCCACGTCTTTCTTCATGATCAAAGGCTGCAAGATCATGTCTGACAAGATATCAAACGTCGCTTCTGCGTGCTTTGTTGGCACCTTCGCAAAATAGCAAGTGCATTCTTCAGAGGTAAAGGCGTTTAATGCCCCGCCAACACCTTCGATCTTTTGCTTGATCTCCTCGCAAGCATAATTCTTGGTGCCCTTAAAAACAATGTGCTCTAGAAAATGCGCAGCCCCTTTAATTTTATTTTCTTCATAACGGCCACCTACCCCAGCCCAAACGCCAACCGCCACGCTATGGCGATCCTTCATTGGGTGGCTAATAATACGTAAACTATTTTTTAATTGAGATCGTTCATACATGGCTTGATAAACTCCTTACAAAATGCGCAACTTTTTTGACAAGATCTTTGCGCCCACGGTTTCTTAGGATTTCTTTCACGATCGCGCTTCCCACGATCACTCCGTCGCAGACACGGCCTAGTTGCTTAACTTGCTCTGCGCTGGAAATACCAAAGCCGACACACAGCGGTTTTGAAACTTTCGCCTTAACGTTTTTTAGATTGCGAACAAGAATTTGCGGAAGCGCCTTTCGCGCTCCGGTCACGCCAGAGACAGAAACATAATAAATAAAACCTCGTGATGATTGAGCGATCAAAGGGATTCTTTTAGGATTTGTGGTTGGCGCTAAAAAGAAAATAGTCGCTAAATGAACTTTACGGGCCTTACTGATAAACGACGTGGCCTCTTCTGGTGGAAGATCAGGAATGATCATACCATCAACTCCGGCTTTAACCGCTTGCGTGACAAAGGCCTGCTCGCCAAA
>JBAYLJ010000161.1:0-3360 GCA_041664145.1 Candidatus Omnitrophota bacterium
ACAAGCCTTTTATGTCCAATGGCTCCAGCAAGCGCCTCAACCTCTTTCTTTATTTCCTCCATCGAAAGAACCCGACGAGAAATATCCGTATTGTCACTTTTAAAGCCACAATAAAGGCACTTATTAACACAAAAATTCCCAAGATATAACGGCGCAAATGTCACAATGCGATGATCATAAACTTTTTGCTTGACCTCAAGTGCTGTCTTTTTCATTTCCAAAAGCAGATCAGGATCGTTCACATTCAAAAGACAAGCTGTCTCCTCCACAGAAAGAGTTTTGATGGACAGAGACTTTTTGAGAATATCTTTGACCTGATGAGCGTCAGGCTCAAAATTCTTCTTTAAACATGCATTGATCTCATCTTCTTTAATAAAATCTTTTCCATGATCAAGATATTTGTCGATCTCATCTTGTTTAATACGATCTTTAAACTCATCTAAAGCAAAATGACTCATTTCTTTATCCTTTTTTGGTTTTACTTTGTTCTTCTTGGAAGACTTGGAGCGCCTGCGGGAATGGCCCTAAAACCCTCCCCAGCACACCTTGCAGAAACGATATGCAAATTCCATAATTCGTTATCGGGACTCCCTGTTTTCTTGCAAGATTTATCCTGTATAACATTTCTCGTCGATTAGTCATGCATCCACCACAATGAATGATAAGTTTGTATTCAGAAAGGTTATCCGGATAATCCTTACCTGAATAGACATCCGCGATAACGTCGTAGCCAAGATACTGCTTAAGCCACCGAGGGATCTTAACCCTTCCAATATCATCCTCTATGGCGTGATGGCTGCAGCTTTCCGCGATCAGAACCTTATCCCCAAGTTTCAGCTTATCGATCGAGCATACACCTTTTACGCATTCCGCAAGATCTCCTTTATAACGTGAAAAAAGGATTGAAAAAGTCGTGCATTTAATTTCAAGGGGTGTATCCGCGACCATTTTCATAACAACCTGCGAATCGCAAACGACCAAGGCAGGCGGTTCCTTTAAAAGCGAAAGCGCATAGCTGTATTCTCTTTCCTTAACAACAAGGCTCATCGCATCAGCGTCAAGGGCGTCGCGTATCGTCTGCACCTGCGGAAGGATAAGACGCCCTTTGGGGGCCTGAAGATCTATCGGGACAATAAGAATAGCGACTTTTCCGGGAGCCACAAGATCGCCCACTAAAAAAGGAGGGTTAAGAAAATCATCCGGACACAAGCGGATCAAATACTCCTTAAGTTCGCTAAGATATTTATCTCTTTTGTCCCATGATACGCTTGATACAAGAATACAGCCATTTGTTTTGGCCGTAACTTTATCGATAAAATCTTTATCCGGATACTTAAGGTCTATCTTATTAATAATTCCCATCACAGAAACGCCCTGGGTGATGGATCTGGCTAAAACATCTTCTTCGAAACTGCCCCAGAGACCCGGCTCGACGATAAGACAGATGATATCCGCTCGGTTAAATATCTTTATTGTTTTTTCTATCCGTTTTTCAGCAAGCTCTGAGGTGTCATCAAGACCGGCCGTATCAAGAAAAACAACGGGCCCCAGAGGAAGAAGCTCCATGGTCTTTTCTACGACATCGGTCGTAGTTCCAGGAATGGCGCTCACGATCGCCACATCCTGCCCTGATATCATATTCAGGAAACTTGATTTTCCAGCGTTAGTGCGCCCAAAGACGCCTATATGCAAACGTAAAGATTTAGGTGCTTTTTCCATGATCCCTATATCCTAAGGCCATTAGATTCTCTGGCGACAATGTCTTTTCAACCATTTCTTTTCCAAGTTTTTCTATTAAAAATCTTTTAATGCTCGGCTGATCCCCAGCATGCATGTGAAATTCTTTTAAAAGTTGTTCACATTCTTTATATCCGATATGCGGAACAAACGCCGTGATGATCAATGGATTATTCTCAACATATGTTAAACAGACATCTTCGTTGGCGTTGAGTGTTTTGATATGCTCTGCTAACATCCTGTTAACGTTTATCAAGATTTCTAACGCTTCCAAAATGCTTGCTGCCAAAAGCGGCATGAACTCATTGATCTGAAAGCTACTACGCGAGGCTGTCTCAAAAACGAGATCGCAATCAACGTTCGCCTTTAAACATGCCTGGATCGCAGATTCAAGGATAACAGGATTAACCTTTCCAGGCATCAAAGAAGAACCAGTCTGCAGGGATTCAAGCCTTATTTCCTTAAGCATATTAAGCAATCGTAAGTCATTACATATCTTAATAAGATTAGCGATATGCGCTCTAAGGATCCCAACGACTTCTACAAAGCTATCGCTATTCGCCGTCTGGTCTACGCCATTTTCTCCACGAGTCAAATGAAGGCCTGTAAGTTCACGAAGTTTTTCGATCACAAGAAATATATAACTTTGCGGAGCTGCCAAGCCAGTACCGATGGCCGTACCACCTAAATTAACGGTACGTATCCTTTCCTCGCACTTAAAGACACGCCAGCGATCTCTAGCGATCGCTTCAGCAAAGGCTGAAAACTCAGCGCCCAGCGTCATCGGAACAGCTTCTTGCATTTCTGTACGTCCAGCCTTAACAATATGGGCAAATTCTTTTTCTTTGCCTTGAAAAACACCTTGGAGAGATTCTATTTGCGGGCTCAACGCTTTTAAACTCTGAAGGATCGCCACCTTGACAGCTGTGGGATAAACATCATTTGTCGACTGATGCATGTTCACATCCTTGAGTGGATGCACAACAGAATAGCAACCTGGCGCATGACCTAAAATTTCTAACGCACGATTAGCGATCACTTCGTTCATGTTCATATTTGTCGATGTGCCTGCCCCTCCTTGTAAAGCATCAAGAGGAAACTGATCCACATGCTTTCCTTCAATGATCTCATCACATGCCGCAAGAACCGCAGGGGCCTTATCTTTAGAAAAATATCCTTTATCAAGATTAGCTAAACAACAAGCCTTTTTGACTAAAGCCAGTGCCTTGATGAAGCCCGGGCTTGCTTTGCCAGAAGATATCGTAAAATTCTCCAAAGCCCTCTGGGTGTGGATACCCCATAAAATCTTTTTATTGATTTTGACCTGCCCCAAACTATCTTCTTCTATGCGATCATCAATCATTTACGCCTCTTCTATTCTTTAGCCAGCGCTGATTTAACTGAAACGCCCTCGATCTCACCGAGCCGACCGGTCAGGGCTCCTATGGCATCCGTATCAGCATCTACGATCAGGGTGATAACGCCAACGTTCTTTTCCCTATACGGGATACCCATACGGCCCACGAACATTTTTGCATGCTGATGCAAAATGTGATTAACGGCCTCAGCACTTTTATCACGATCATGAATAATAATACCAATAAAACCTAAGCGATTTTTCAT
>JBAYLJ010000162.1:0-3345 GCA_041664145.1 Candidatus Omnitrophota bacterium
CAGGAACATCAAAATAACTTGCCAAATGCATAACGGCGCTATCGTTGCAGAGAACCAAGCGACTGTTTCGTAAAATCCATGTTGTCTCAAGCAAAGAAGCCTTGCCGCAAAGATTGATAGCCCCAGAGGACAACCTCGCGATAATACTTTCAGTATAACCTCTATCTTGCTCATCACCTACAAAAAGAATAGGAAGCTTGTATTCATGCATAAGCGTTTGACAAACTTTCACAAACCCTTCCAGCGTCCATCGCTTTCGAGAATCTGCAGCCCCCGCCGAAACAACAAAATAAATCTTTGACGTTCCCATAAAAAGCTGAAAAAGAGTCTCTGCCTTTTTACGCGCTTGTTCATTAACAAAAATAGCATGTCTTTTCTTCACGTACGGAACATCAGGAAAAACGCTCTTAAGCCGCGAAAAATGTTGATCCCTTTTATGAATGAAAAGACTTTTTTTTACAAATCCCGAAGTATGAAAAGATGCCCCCAAGATGTACGCAAGCGCGGTATTACGTAGATCGATCACGACATCAAAATGTTCCCCTCGCAATTCTTTGATCCACAACAAAAGCTCAAACCACGTTTCTTTCTTTGTGAATGTATAAACCTTTTTAATATAGGGATTATCATCAAACAACGTCTTGGCCTTAGGCCCAACGACCATTGAAATTTCTGCTAGCGGAAAATGAGCGATCAAAGCATCAACAACCGGACACGTCAGCACAACGTCACCGATATTGCTTAAGCTAACAACTAAAATCTTTCTAATACTGGATTTCTCTAATTTTTTGAATAACATTGTCCACACTAATCGCTTTCATGCAAATGGAGTCAGAACAGTTTAAATAATAACAAGGATTGATATTGCATCCGACATCGTGATGAATCAATAAACTTTTACCGCTGCCACGTGGGCCTGTAACCAAAGGATGTGTTGGGCCAAAAAGCCCAACCACAGGTGTTCCAACGCTGCTGGCAATATGAAGAGGCCCTGAATCAGCTGACACAACAACGCTTGCCTTTTTCATGAGAGCGGCAAGTTCCTGAAACGTTGTTTTTCCAGCCAAAAGATACGGTTTGTATCTTGTCAAAACGCTCACCTTTTGTGCAAGCACGACATCATTTTTCCCTCCACAAACAATCACTTTAGCCTTAAAATCTTCGGCTAAAATATCAAAAAGTTTTGCAAAATTTTCAAGCGGCCATCGCTTCAAATTCCAGTTTCCTCCAATATGAGCCACAACACAAAAATCTCCCTCTTTGATGCCAAGGCCAGACAAAAGATTTTGGGCACAGGTCATAGCTTCTTCGTCCACTTCAAGAAACGTCTTGCGGTCTTTAGTAACGATCCCCAAAGGCTCAAGGATCTTTAAATAAAAATCGCTTCGATGAACAAGACCCTTGTCGACAGATACGCGATGCGTTAGAAGCCATCCTCTTTTTTTTATATCATACCCAACGCGCATAGGAATACCGGCGAGAAAAACGAGTAAGGCCCTTGTCCATGAGCCATGTAACAAAAAAGCAGCATCAAACCCTTTAGAACGGAGACGAAAAACAAGTTTGAGCTTCCCCCAAAGAAATCGATCACACCCCTTTTCATCATAAACAAGGATCTCGTCAATAAAAGGAATTTGCTGAGCGACGTTCACAACGCGCGGAACCACTAAGCACGTCAGCGTTGCGTCAGGGTATTTCTCCTTCAACGCCCGAAAAACAGGCGTCGAGAAAACAACGTCTCCTAACCAGTTAACGTTGACAACAAGAATTTTTTTCATCCGCGATGACTTTCTCGTACACAGCTAATGTTTGACTGATCATCTTCTCAAAAGGGAACTTCTTATTAATAAAATGATGCGCCGACTCTCCCAAGGCAACTCTTTGCTGGGGATTTTCTATAAGACTCATGATAGCCTGCGCAAGTCTTTCAACATTTTCTTTAGGAACAAGGAGCCCTGTTTTCCCATCTTCCACTAAGGTGGGCAGGCCGCCAACGTCGGAAGCGATCACCGCAAGGCCTTGAGCCTGCGCCTCCATCACAGAAAGGCCTAAGCCTTCCTGACGTGAAGGCATGACAAAGATATCAAACAAAGGCAAAATATTTTGATCACTTTGCGTCGTTGGCAAGAAAAAAACATGACGCTCTAAGCCCAGTTCTTTTACAAGGGATACAAGATGCTCTTTCCATTTTCCCTCACCCGCCAATACAAGATTGACGTTTGAAGATCTCTCAACAACTTTTTTCATGGCCTTGATCAGGACATCCTGGCCCTTAACCTCTGAAAGCCTGGCAACAATCCCCACGACAGGGCCGGAATTTAACTTCAAAGCCTGACGCTGCTCTTTTTTCTTTGTTTCATCCCAAACTTCTTTCCTGATATCAAGCCCATGAGGAACAGAAGAAATCTTTTTAACAGGGCAACCCAAGTCTTCTTTAAGATGCTCCTCGACCTGATCGCTAATAGCAATGACCGCCTTGCCCCAACAAGGAAAGATCTTGCGCGCAAGTTTCGGAATAAAAAAGCCATGACAAGTTAACAGATAGGGAACTTTTGTAAATGATGAAACAAAGGCCGCCAAGACTTGTGTCACGCGTGTTTGTGTATGAATGATATCAATATGGTTTTGCTTAACAATGTTGACAACTTTAGGGATACTGCGATAAATTTTAAAACTTAACTCTGATTTTGTTTTGATATCAAGCGTGATATGAAAAACGCCAATATCTTTTAGCTCTTTTTCCCGATCTCCTCCGCTGGTAACGACATAAACGCGATGGCCTTTTTGCACAAAACCTTTGGCAATGCTAAACACATAGCTTGTAATCCCGCCAGTATTAAAATGTGTTGCGAGGATCAATATGTTCATTGACTTCCCTTTACCATAAGACTTTCAATGTCGCTTGCAACTTGCTCGGGCGTAATATTTTTCATACAGATATGCGTTTTGATCGAGCACTGACCTTGATAGCACGGCGCGCAATCAGGCTTTAAATAAATAACTTTGCGTCTACCCGACGGTGGAAGATGACGAAAAGGATCTGTGGGGCCAAAGAGTGCCACAAAAGGCGTCTTCACCGCTGCCGCGATATGCATCGAGGCAGAGTCAGGCGTCACAAAGACAGCGGCTTTCTTGATCAACGCGGCAAGTTGTAAGATATTTGTTTTCCCAGTCAGATCAATGGGCTTTGACTTTGCACTTTGAAGGATCTTTCTGGCGCTGCCTTTATCTTTCTCTAAACCGGTTAAAAAAACTCTGATATTTTTTGTGGCCAAAAGATCGCAAAGCTTAGTGATAGACTCCACCGGCCAATTTTTGGTAAGCCAACGCGCTGAAGCAGAGACA
>JBAYLJ010000163.1:0-3321 GCA_041664145.1 Candidatus Omnitrophota bacterium
CGACATCCTTTTTATTCTCCAGCAAGATTTCAAAACATAAAATCAACAAATCCCCCACCTCGACAAAATAATGCGCATCATGCTGTTTACGCAACAAAACAATTTCCTTCATATGTTCTTTGGCAAGCAAAAAAAGTTTTTCAAGATGCTTTTTCTTGCCAGGACCATTATAGCGGCTGGAGAGCTTATGAATAGCTTTTAGCCGCGTAAGAGACTTTTTTGTTAAAATAATATCCATGTTATTTTTTTCTATTATAATCATCTTCAAGGCGAACAATATCATCCTCGCCTAAATAGCTACCACAGGCAACTTCAATAAAGACAAGCGGGACAACTGAAGTGTTCGTGATACGATGAACAGCTTTAAGCGCAATATCAATAACACTACTAGGGCCAACTAAGAATTCTTTTCCGTCAATCTCTGCCTTGCCATGACCGCTGACAAAGATCCATTTTTCAGAACGCTTGTGATGCTTTTGCAAGCTCAAGCGGTTTTGAGGCTTAACCTCAACACGTTTAACCCAAACCCCGGACTCTTCAAATAATTTACGATATTCTCCCCACGGACGAACCGTCTGTTCCATAAAACTCCTCTTGCTATTTACGTATCATCAACTCAATAAGTTCTTGTTTTTTATCCTGTGCCGCTTTCTCCCCTGCCTCAATAAGACGATCAACCTTGTAAAGCTCATACCAGTCAATTCCTGTTAAATCTGGATGGATGAGCACATCCGACTGCTCACCGCTCTGCTCAGCCAAGACATACCCTACGGAATGAAAACTTTTTACAATAATATCAAAAATGCTTGGCGCCCACAAATGTTGAAAAAAACGAATGAGTTTATGCTGAAGAAAAACAATAGGCGATCGACTAAAGCGTACCTTACTTAAGGCTTCTTGCTCATGATGTAAGATCGCAACGTCCCTGGCAATATCCTCTGGAGATTTCATAATATTCACGGCAATAATCTTTTGAATCCCAAGCGCGGTCAAGACATTGGTTGGCAAGGGATTAACGATCCCCCCATCGATAATAACGCGACCATCGCGAAAAACAGGACGAATAAAACCAGGAATGCCAATGCTTTGACAAATCGCATCAACAACATCCCCTTGGTCAATCACGACATCCTCGCGCCTGGTAAGATCATAGGCGATGATCTTTAAGGGGATCTTGGTTTCAGAGAAATTGTGCTGCCCTATTTTCCTACGAAGCCACTTGCGGATGCTATTGCCTCTGATAAGTCCAGATCGCGGAAAAACGATATCCAAGAGATTGATACAAAATAATTTTGAACGAAATTCTTGAGCAAATTTTGCAATTTCGTCTGCGCGATAACCCAAAGCCCAAAATCCGCCAATCAAAGCGCCAATACTGCTTCCGACAATAATATCAACGGGTATTTTTTCTTTTTCTAAAACACGCAAAACACCGATCAAGGATAATCCAAAAGCTGCTCCTCCGCCTAGAACAAGCCCCACTTGACTTTTAGCAATTTCGCGTGCCAAACGCCTCATCCTTTGAGAAAATAAACTTTCCTCGTTAGGTAAAAGAATTTCCATCTGCGATGATAAAAAGGGGGTCTTGGCCTCTCCTTCAATCACTTGAGGTAGTTTTGCGTAAACCGGATAATCAAAAATCTTTGCTAATTCCTGCAGCGTTAAACTCATGTCTTCGCCAAAATCGCGAACTAAAAGTTTTAAACGCTCTTTTCTTACCGATCGCGGGAAAGCTCCCTCAAGCCTCGTGATCATCTCTTTGGCTTCCGCAACTTCATCGCTTTGAGCCCCCAACACAAGATGAATATCATCAGACTGCGTCAAAGTCTTAAAAACTAAATCATCAGCGCTATTCGGTAAATCAAGAACAATATAATGATAATCGTGCGCCAGGATACTTACAAACTCGCTAATATAGGTTGAAAGATCTCTTGTCTTTGATTCAAAAGAAACATGAAGAAGGTCCATACCATTTTGCGTCACCAAAATAGACTTAAGTAATAATTCCTTGTCATCCATGAAGCTATCAAAGCTTAAAGGATCTTTTTTCCATGTGGGAGAAAAATCAACCGTTGCTTCCTTAAGAAGCTTGACATCGCACGCCCTAAATAAATCAACGAACAAAACTTTCTTCTTTGTTTCTGCCTTGAGATGCAAGGCAAGATTAAACGCATAAAAGGAGCTCCCGATGCCGCGGAAGGGACTATAAACGGCAATGATATTGCTTTCTAATATAAATTTTTCTCTTCCCTCTTGCTTTCTAAGTCGACGAGAAAGACTATAGCTAATTTCAATACCAAGCCTTGGGATTTTCTTTAGAATCTCATCAAAATGATCCTTAGGGATACGAATAATAAAAGAATCGTTCAGCGCTTCAAAATCAAGAGAATGCACATCGCCGGTTAAAAGAGACACGATGCCAAAATACATCCCGCGATAAAGATATTCCACATGGTGGTGGTGGCCTTGCGCATCCGTCAAGTAAGCTAAGATGCGGCCTGAAACCAAACAATAAAAAGCATCCCCTGGCTCACCTTTGCGATAAACAATATCCCCCTTTTTATATTCTTTAAGCTCAGCCTTACTGGCAATAAAATGAAGCTCGAGCCAATTTAATTTTGAAAAAAGAGGAATTTGACGTAAAAAATTAAAATTATTATAAAAACTGGTTAGTAACATACTCCCTCAATGTTTAAGATTAAAGGAAATGCCATTCATAGGCATCAATAAATTGCAATTTTATCATAAGGACTTTTGCCATAGGAAAACCAACATACACCATAAGATAAATCCATAACAAGACCGATAAGCTGATGGATAACAAATCCAAAGCAAACTCAGCACCTTTATGGCGCTTATTTAAATCTGCAAAAGGATTTGGTTCCCTATGGCCCTTACGCTCACGGTAATACTCTTCGTAAACTTTTTTTGTATAAACAATATCCCCATTGAGCACATCACAAAGAATTTGAAAATAGGCAATATTATATTCGCATTCTTCCCTGGAGTGATAGCCTTTCAAATGCTTGCAATGACATTTTGAACAATAATCGGTATGTGTAAGATGAAAATAATTTGTATATAAAAGATTATAAAAAAACCACGGAAGGTTAATAAACGCCGTGAGATTGACTGGTTGGATAAAAAAACGCTCAAAAGAACGACCGTATTTAAGCTGATTTTTGTTTAAATCAAAATAAAGAAAAAGAGAATGATTGTTAAATAACTGCTCACAACATACTGCGTGTGAGGATCAAAAATATGAATATTTTTATCTTCGCTAAAATGCCTTAAAAATTTTTTACGGGTATGCTCCAGGGC
>JBAYLJ010000164.1:0-3305 GCA_041664145.1 Candidatus Omnitrophota bacterium
ATGGATGGTCAAAACGGAGACCTCAATATGGGCTATGAGACCATTGATAAGCTTCAGGGAAAGCCAAGCCCTGGTTTTGTTTCCGGGAAAGCGAAAATTAAAACATATGCTGTGGGCGACCTGGATATGACACAGACAGCTCAAGGAGCGCAATCACTGTATACTTCGAAACAGACAAAGGATATCATCAATGTGATCGAGCGAGAAATTCAGCTTAGTAACGATACCGGAAGGTTTGTCCCCGGAGACGCTCAGTTTGACAATCCAGATGTAGATGTTGCTTGTCACGATAGCGGGAGCAACTGTTGCGAGTCCGCTCAAAATAAGTATCGAACTTGTTTTAATCGCAGTAATCTTATTTTGTATGTGCGGTCGCTGACGACAAATAAGATAGGGAGCAAAAGTAAAACAATAACGCCCATGGCAACTTTTCCTTAAAAGGAAGCTTATGGCACAAAAAAAGAGGAAAGATATTTTTCAGCAGACAGCGCAGGCAACGATCGAATTTGCTTTTGCTTTTATTGTTCTTGTTCTTATTTTTTATGGATGTGTTAGAGCCTTACAATGGCTGGGGATCGTTTTGCTTGCACCGTCGACGACACATTATCAAGGGTTGTATTCTTGGCCAGGGGCGAAGGACAACTGCTCAACATGCAGTCCCGTTGATCAGCTGAACAATGTGGATGCAAAATTGCCAAAATTAAAGGTCGTTTATCCGGGGCAAGTTGTGCAACCCTAAACAGATGAGCGAGGGATTATGTCGAGGAAAAGAATGTTGAATAAAGTAGGCCAGATCTCTGTTATTCTTATTATTTTTATTGCTGTTCTTCTGGCCGCTTTTGCGGTCATCGTTAATATTGGCAAGATGTCGCAGAACAAGACCTCTGGCATCGTTGCCGTAGATACTTCCGCGGCCTTGATGGCCTCGCTTATTGCCAGTCACGCAGAAAGTCAATATCAAGGAATTATCAACGCAGGAGGATCGGATGACCACGGTGATTTAACAAGAAGAGAGACCTCCTCTATTTGGACGCTTATCGCAAGCCTTATTATTGCGATCGTTGGCCTTGTCTTGGTTATTCTTGGTTGTTTTACAGAAGGGACAACCGCCGTTATCGGCGCTTGGGTTATTAGTATCGCTGCGGTTGTTTTAGCGGCGGCGGCCATTGTCATTCAGCTTGCGGTGATCGCTCCAGCCATGCAAGGCATGTGGAATCGCATGTTTTCTAACTTAACGATCCAAGAACAATTTCGCGAGCAAGGCATCCAATCACTTTTTTCTTATTCGGCTCAGGATCCTGTCATGATCCCTGACACAGGGGATTTTGATATGGACGGCTATTTTAACGGGGACGGAACTCCTGAAGGTGAGGCGGATAAGGTCGGCAGATTCTCTTTTCTTTATACCAGGCGTGCAGAGTATTTAGCAAAACAAGCAGCATCAAGAACAGGCTATGTAAAAGATTTTTTAAAGGCCTTGGCGCAACTTGTTTATGACCAGCAGACACCCAACCCTCCCCCTTTAACGCCATGGAAAATCTTTTCTTGGGAGCCTGCCTGGGATATTACTCCGGACGGCTTTGGCATGCATGACAAGGAGATCGGCGGATGCCCTCTCTTTGGATATTTTAAGAATGAATGTGAGACGACCTGGTGTTCTGTGCAAAACACAACGCTTCCAGAGCTCTGTCCTTCTAACGGAACCCCTTGGAAATTTATTTATGACTGGAGCTGGGAAAATCCAATAAATACTTTTCTTTCCTTCCGCGAGCAGGTTGGAAGAGATGACGAGAACGCCTCTATTCGTTTTCTTCCTCCTTCTTCCAATCCTCCGGCAGCTAGCGCTGTAGCACAAACACTATCAACGCCCGAAATGATTTCAGAAGATTCAACAGGCTTGTATCGGCTTTTATGGGCACTAGATAAAGTTGACCTTGCTGGCTTAAATACATTAGCTCCAGGAAATCATGAACCTTGTACCTGGTGCGGGGTTGGCGCAGCGGCCGGACAAAATTTTAATTCTTGTCCTGCTGATTTCTCAGGATTTACGCTTCCTCGGCCGAATGAATGTAACGCAAATAATCCTTTGTATCAATCTTCTCCTAACGGCCTTCGTGATTGCTGGTGCTTAAAGCCAACTGTTGATCCCATCGTGACAACACCAACACAGGTCCCAGAAGATACTTGTTATAATGAGATGCTTAATACCGGGTTTTTGTCGTTCCTTTGGAAAAAAGGCATGAATCTTTATTGTTCGGAGGATCTGCCTTACGGTGCCTGCGCGGGAAAAAATTGTCCTGGCAATTGCGTTAATCAGAACGGGAATTCGGCTTGCTGTACGGATCCTGCCCTGTGTTCAAGCACCTGCGATCCTGTCTGGACTTGCGGAAAAGATCCTCAAGGAAATCCGGTGGATAATAAGTCTTTTTGGCGAGAAGATTTGGTAGATTATCTTCGTTATGGCAGCGAAAGCATAGATTCTTTTATACAACAGGCAGAAGAGCTTTTTTGGAAGACGCCTCAAAGCTTAGTTGGGCAGAGCTTGATGGCCTCGTGGATTAAAATAGCTCCTAATCTGGAAGATGCAGGTATTCTTCAAAAATGGATCGCGGCTTTAGCTGCGATCAAGCAAGAGCTCACGGCATTAATGAATGGAACGTTCTCTCCTGCGGGGTCTTTTGTCTGCTCAGGAAGCAACGCAGCAGCGATCAATACCTGTTTTAATGATACGCTGACAGCTATTCAAAACTGCATGAATATAGATTATTGTTCAAATAATACTTCCGTGTGCAGCGCTTTGGCCACCCAGCTAGGTATTTATTTTGAAGAGCCTCCGTCAACAAGCGGATCCTATGCTGGACAAGCCACAGGATGCGCCCTTCCTGGCAATGTTATCATTGAGGAGGAAGAAGAAAATAATACCGAGAGAGGTGCTGCTGCTACCTTGGGCAGTGATTATGTTTTTCAATATGAGCTTCAGAACTGGAAGGCAAAAATTCAACATAGAAAAAATTACCTTGCAAACCTTTATTCTCAGGCTCAGGCAGCGATCGGCGCCGCTGATCTAGCTCAACAAAAAATACAAGGATTCTTAGATGATCCTCGGGTAGCGCTTATGCGTACTTTATCGCAAAATCCTGGGTCAATGCTTTCCAATGATTCGGGTGTTGTCGTTTATGCCTGGCGTGATGAAGCCAAGCTTGGCCAGCCTGCCACATCTGGCAAATGGCATGCTGTTCGCGCAGAAGCATTTCTTCCTACGTTGTGTGATAATAAATGTGGACGAACACACTGTGACAGCCCTG
>JBAYLJ010000165.1:0-3299 GCA_041664145.1 Candidatus Omnitrophota bacterium
ATGTGTCCCGTCTTCATAAATCCATCGTAATGACGCATCAACAGCTGGGATTCCATTTGCTTCATGGTATCCAACATAACACCGACGGCGATCAAAACGCTGGTGCCTCCAAAGAACGATGCCACAAGATAAGGCACTTTAAACGCAGACATAATCGCGTCAGGCATAACCGCGATCACGCACATAAACACAGCTCCGGCAAGCGTAATACGCGTCATAACAAAATCAAGAAACTCCGCTGTTGGAACCCCTGGTCGAACGCCTGGAATAAATCCTCCATGTTTTTTCATATTTTCTGCAACATCAACAGGGTTAAAAACAATTGCGGTATAAAAATAACAAAAGAAAATAATCAACAGCCCGTAAAGAATATAGTATGCGTAATGTCCGCGTAAAAAGAAATTAGCAAAACTCTGCAATCCTTGTTGCGGAATAAAACTTGCCAATGTTGCCGGGAACAAAAGAATGGATTGCGCAAAGATAATCGCGATGATGCCTGCGGTATCAACCTTTAAGGGAATATAGGTGCTTTGCCCACCGTAAACTTTTCTCCCCACGATACGTCGCGCATACTGCACAGGGATCCGACGCTGACCTTGTGTGATCAAGGTAATGGAGAAAACAACAGCGACAAGAAAGACCACCATGATAAGCAGCGTAAAGGGTTGGATCTGACGCATGGAAGCGGTCTTGGGCGAAAGCAAAACCATCAAGGCCTGAACAGCGCTTGGAGCGCGGGACAAAATACCTGCCGTGATAATAAGCGATATCCCTTGCCCGATGCCTCTTTCTTGGATTTGCTCCCCTAACCACATCAGCAAAACTGTTCCGCACGACAATGTAAACACTGTTGTAAAGCGAAACATGAGCCCTGGGCTATTGACTACTTGCAAACCTTGAAAGGCCTGAGGACTCTCAAGCCAAAGAGCAATAAAGAAAGCTTGGATCATGCATAAGCCGACTGTTCCATAGCGCGTATACTGATTGATCTTTTGATACCCTGCCTGTCCTTCTTTCGAAAGTTTTTCCAAGGCTGGAATAACAGCTGTCAAAAGCTGCATAATAATCGAGCTTGAAATATAGGGCATAATCCCTAACGCAAAAACTGTCATGTTCTCCATAGCGCCACCGGAAAACATATTCATCATGCCAAAGATCGTGCCGCCGCTTGACGATTCATTGATACGGCGAAAAAATTCTGATAAAACGGCTCCATTAACACCCGGAGTCGGAATGTGACAACCTACGCGATAAAGAACGATAATCCCTAAGGTAAAAAGGATCTTCTTCTTTAATTCTGGTATTCTAAAACAATTGGCAAAGGCCTGCAGCATTATGGCTTTTTTTAGTTATTTCGTTAAGATTTCAGATTTTCCGCCAGCCTGTTTAATCTTTTCTTCAGCGGATTTTGAGAAACTATGTGCCTGCACGGTTAATGCTTTTTTAATATCACCCGTACCTAAAATCTTGACAGCCTTGTTCACGCTTTTAATAAGGCCCTTCGATTTCAAAACCTCAAGGGTCACAACTTCATTATCTTTAAATCGCGCTAAATCATCAAGATTGACAATTTGGCAAACTGTAGGATTACGTCGGCGAAAACCAAACTTTGGCAAACGTCGAATAAGAGGCATCTGCCCACCTTCCAGCCCATGCAAAATGGCACGGCCTGAACGAGATTTTTGCCCATTAGCCCCGCGGCCTGAAGTTTTTCCACTCCCTGATCCTTGCCCTCGACCTACTGGCTTCTTATATTTTCGTGATCCCTTAGGCGCTTTTAGTTCATGCAGAAACATCTTTTTGTTCTCCCGTCCCAGCAACTGATTTTAAATTTGTCAATCCATCCATCGTTGCTTTAATAACATTGATGGGATTATTTGAACGATGAGACTTGCTCAAAATATTATGGATGCCGCAGGCATCACAAATCGCACGCACAGGACCGGCAGCAATAACACCTGTACCCTCAAAGGCTGGCTTAAGCAAAACTTCAGCGCCGCCGCATCGACCAATAACCTCATGAGGGATCGTCCCCTTAACAACGGCAATACGGATCATATGCTTTTTAGCAATACGCAATGATTTCTGAATAGCGATCGAAACTTCTTTGGCTTTTTCATGAGCAAATCCAACTTTTCCTTTTCCATCGCCGACAACCACCAAAGCACTAAAAGATAATTTCTTTCCACCCTTGGTAACCTTGGTAACGCGATTAATAGAAATAACCTTCTCGATGAATTCAGAATCTTCTTTTTTGCGCATCGGAGGAGCTTTGAGAGCCCATCGTTTCTTTTTCTGATCCGGCGCAGCATGAAGCTCTTCTTCTTCAACCAACACTTTTAATGGTTTTCCTGTCTTGGGATCGATAGGGGCAGCCACTGGCTGGCTAACAACGGCATCCGCTTCAACCGGTTTTACAGAACTTGTTTGATCATTCTCTTCAATTTTTTTGTCTTCGCTCATTAAAACTCTACCCCGCCTTTACGAGCCGCATCAGCAAATGCCTTCACACGTCCATGATAAAGGTAGCCTCCGCGGTCAAAACTCACTTTTTTAATGCCTTTCTCCAAAACCTTAGCAGCAAATGCTTCTCCTAAGGCTGAAGCCGCTTGCACGTTGCCCCCGCTCTTGATTTTTCCCTTCAAAGTCTTATCGAGCGTTGACATAGCAAATAAAGTCTTCTGGGCATCATCGTCGACCAATGATGCAGACATATTCTTGAGGCTTCGATGGATACACAGCCGTAAACGATCCGCTGTACCATGAAGCTTTTTACGAATACGTGTATGACGATAAATACGTTTTTGATCTTTAGTGTTTAGCATGCTTATTTAGTAACCGTCTTTCCTTGTTTACGCTTAACGATCTCGCCTGTATAACGAATACCTTTTCCTTTGTAGGGCTCAGGCGGTTTAATTTTTCGAATAGAGGCAACAATATTGCCTAGGATAACATTATCAAAGCTTTCAAACTCAAGCTCTGTAGGCGTCGCTGATTTAATTTTAACTTCCGCTGGGACATCAATAACAACAGGATGGCTAAATCCTAAGTTTAACGTTATTTTTTGTCCTTGAACCTGCGTACGAAAACCGACACCTTGGATTTCAAGTCTTTTTTTGTGACCATCGGTAACGCCAATGATCATGTTGGCCAAACGGGCCCGAATCGTTCCATGGTTGGCAAGGGTTTGCTTATCATTACTTTGTCGCGTTACGATGATCTTGTCATTCTTAGATTCCAAGATAATTTTTGCAGGAATCGCAAGCGTGAGCTTTCCCTTCGCGCCTTCGATGAGAGCA